>JBEBJC010000734.1:0-4539 GCA_040080105.1 Myxococcota bacterium | reverse complement strand
TATAAGAGACAGGGATCGGCGGGGGCGGGTTCTCGAACGAGGTCAGCTCCACGTCGAACACCAGCATGCCCTTCGGCGCGCCCGGACGGCCGCTCGACGCGAGCTCCTCCGGGATCCACAGCCGGGCCTTCTCACCGACCACCATCTGCTGGATGCCCTCGACCAGGCCCTTCGGCACCGCGCCGCCGAGCGGGAACTTCGCCGGCTCACCGCGCACGTAGGTCGAGTCGAACATCTTGCCGTCGGCCGCGGTCCAGCCGCTGTACTGCAGCTCGACCTTCGCGCCGTCGAGCGGGTGGTCGGCGCCGGTGCCGGCCTTGAGCGTCTTCACCGTCACGCCGCCCGGGCTCTTCCGCCCGTCTGCCGCAGGGGTGTTCAGGTCGGCCGGGGTCTCCGGGCCGTCGGCCACGCTCACCAGCTCGATGTCGAACACCAGCATCCCGGCCGGCTTGCCCGGCTGCCCCTTGTAGGCGATCTCCTCCGGGATCCAGAACCGCATCGTCTCGCCGACCTTCATCAGCTGAAGGCCCTCGGTCCACCCGGGGATCACCTGGGTGGCGGCGAACTTCATCGGCTTCTTCCGCTTGGTGGTCGTGTCGAACATCGACCCGTCGGTGGTCCAGCCGGTGTAGTTCACCTCGACGATCGAGCTGCCGGTCGGCTTCTTGCCCGAGCCGGCCTTCAGGCTGCGGTACGCGAGGCCCGACGCGGTCTTCTTCGCGGTCGCCGGGGGCGCCGCCACGTCTTCGGGCGGGGGCACCGGGTTCTCGAACGTGGACAGCTCGATGTCGTAGGTCAACATGCCCGTCGGGATGCCGATCCCACCTTGGGTGAGCGGCCCCTCGGGGATCCACAGGCGCACCTTGTCGCCCTTCTTCATCTGGGTGATCCCCTCGACCCACCCCGGCATCGCCTTCTCGTTCAGCTTCAGCAGCTGCGGGCGGCCGTTGGTGACGGTCGAGTCGAACACCTTGCCGTCGGGACCCCAGCCCGTGTAGTTCACGGTGACCCGGGCCCACTTCGACGGCTTGTCCGGGCTCTCGGGGCCGGCCTTCAGCACCTTGTACGCGAGGCCCGACGCGGTGGTGGTCGCGTCGGCCGGGGGCTTCGCCACGTCTTCGGGCGCCGCCGGCGGGTTGACGATCGACGCCAGCTCGACCTCGGCGGTGACCGGGCCGCTGGGCTTGCCGCCCTGCCCGTTGTAGCCGAGCTCGGCCGGGGCCCACACGCGGACCTTCTGCCCGCTGGTGAGCATCGGCACCATCTCCTTGAGGAACCCGGTCGGCGCGTCGCGCACGGCGAAGTTCGCCAGGCGGTTCCGGGTCTCGGTGGACTCGACCGTCTTGCCGTCGGGCGTCCACACCGTCATCTTCAGCGTGACCCGCGACAGCGGGCTCGGCTTCTCGGTGCCGGTGCCGGGCGTGAGCACCTTGTACGCGAGGCCCGACGCGGTCTTCTCGGCGTCGCTCGGGGCGGCGGCGACGTCCTCCGGCGGGGGGACCTCCTTCTTCGCCGGGGCCTTGGACGCGTCTGCCGTGGCCTCCGGGGTCGGGGTGGCGTCTTTCGTGTCGGAACCGCCGCTGCAAGCGGCCAGAGCGATGAGTAGGCTGAGCACCGTCGATCTCCGGTTTCGAGTCGGCGAGGGGTTAACTCTGGCGCCCGATCGGTGCAGGTGTTTCGGTCGGACCCCGACCGAACTTGACACGGCCCGACCCGGTCGGTCGGCGGCCTCGCCGACGGGGGGTGCGGACACGCCCCGGATTCGATATGTGGGGCGCCTTGGAGGGACCGTGTACCCCTTGTTGACGCTCGTGTTCGCCTGCGCCGAGACGCCGCCGCCGCCGCCGCCCGCTCCGGAGCCCGCCGCCGCGCCGGCTCCCCCGCCGGCTCCGAAGCACGCCGCGCTGTTCGCCCCGCTCCCGGCCGACATGTTCGGCGGCACTCCCGCGAGCAAGGAGCTCGTCGACCTCGGCCGGATGTTGTACTACGACACGCGGATGTCGAAGGGGCAGGACATCTCCTGCAACAGCTGCCACCTGCTCGACAAGTACGGCGTCGACAACCTGCCCACCTCGCCGGGCCACAAGGGCCAGCTCGGCGGCCGGAACTCGCCGACCTCGTACAACGCCGCGCTGCAGTTCGTGCAGTTCTGGGACGGCCGCGCCGCCACGGTCGAGGAGCAGGCCAAGGGCCCGGTGCTGAACCCGGTCGAGATGGCGATGCCGGACGACGCCGCGGTCATGGCGGTGCTCAAGTCGATCCCGGGCTACGAAGCGCCGTTCAAGGCCGCGTTCCCGGCCGAACCCGACCCGTTCACCTACGACAACGTCGCGAAGGCGATCGGGGCGTTCGAGCGCGGCCTCGTCACCAAGAACAGCAAGTTCGACAAGTACCTCGCCGGTGATGCGGCCGCCTTGTCGGCCGACGAGGCGGCGGGCCTCGACCTGTACGTCACGACCGGGTGCACCGCGTGCCACGGCGGCGCGCTGCTCGGCGGGTCGATGTACCAGAAGCTCGGCGTGGTCAAGCCGTACGAGACGGCCGACAACGGCCGGATGGACGTGACCAAGAACGAAGCCGACAAGCTGATGTTCAAGGTGCCGCAGCTCCGGAACATCACCAAGACCGCGCCGTACTACCACGACGGCTCGGTGGCCACCCTCGAAGAGGCGGTGAAGACGATGGCCGACTACCAGCTCGGCAAGCAGCTCACCGACGACGAGGTCAAGAAGATCGTGGCGTTCCTCGACACCCTCACGGGCGAGCTGCCGACCGAGTACGTCGCGGCGCCCGCGCTGCCCGAGAGCGGTCCGAAGACTCCGAAGCCGAACAAGGGCTGACGATGACCCCCTTGGCGCGTGAGGTCCAGCGGGTGGTGGCCGGTGGCGACACCGAGGCGGCCGCCCGGCTGCTCGCGCGCCTGCAGCTGCACCAGCACGAAGGTGTCGCCCCGTTGTTGGTGCCGCTGTTCCCGTTGTTGGCGGCGCACTTCCTCGACCTGCTCCGGCGGATCGAGGAGCGCGCGCTCACCGTCACCGCGAGCTTCGACCCGCGGACCGCGGTGGGCACGGTCGAGTACGCGATCAGCAACGGGTGGACGTTGCTCGTGTACGACCGGGTGTTCGAGTGGCACCACGTCGAGGGGTTCCGACCCCCCCACAGCGAAGACGCGGTCGACCTGCTGCTGTACGCCCCGGGCCACCCGTTCGACGCGGTGACCGAGTACACCCCGCCGGCCGGCGTGCTGCGCGAGGTCTACGGGTTCTGAGGCAGCGGGCGCAGGCCGAGCTTGCGCGCCACGCTGCGGTCGGCGGCGGTGCCGACGGTCGCGAACGACCGGGCGGGATCGGCGCCGAGCGCGCGCAGGGCGGCGATCGCGAGCCCCGGGTACGGCTTGCGGCACCAACACACCGGCGGCCCCGGCGGGTGTGGGCAGCTCCACGCGCTCACCGCGAGCCCGAGCGCCGCCCCTCGCGCGATCACCGCGTCGAGCGCCGCCGCCCGCGCCTGCTCGCCCACCGCTGGCGCCCACCCGTGCGACACCACGGTGAACCCCTGGCGTTGCGCCTCCCGCAGCGGCTCCGCCCCGCGCTCGGTCAGATCGCGCGGGTCGACCAGCACCACCCGCCCGTCTCCGGGCCACGGCCGGCGGACGAACGGGACCTCGTCGACGCGGGTGAACCCCTCGTCGACCTCGGGGGGCTCGAACCGCTCCCGGTACTGGTGCAGGGCCCGGGGTGGGATCAGCGCCGGGTCGGTCGGAGCCACCAGCTCGGCCGGCTCGGGCAGGTGGCCGAGCGCGTCGAGGATTCGCGAGATCGCGTTGACCTCGGCGTCGTCTTCCGAGGTGGTGCACCACTCGCACCGCACCGGGGTGCCGTGGGCCCACGCAGCCTCGATCACCCCGTTGCGCGAGCTGCGGCTCGGGTAGGTGTTGTCGAGCACCACCTGGCGGACGCCCGAGGCGAGCGCGGCCGACAGCGGCTGCAGCAGTCCGTCGAGGCGGCCGCCGCGCTGGTCCCGGTTCAGCCGCAGGTACCCGGGGTACCGGTCCACCGCGGTCGACTTCCCCGCGCCGGGCCGGCCCATCACCACCACCACGTCCCCGACCGCGTCGGCAGGTGGCGCTCGGCTGGCCCGGGGGCGGGCGAGCCGACCGAGCTCGAACGCGGCGTCGAGCGCGGCGCGCAGCTCGGGATCGAGCGGAGCGCCCCAGCAGTCCCACAGGGCGTCGAGGTGGGCGACGGAGGTGGGCCCCGACAGCGGCACCACCCCGAGCGCGCGGAGCCAGCGGCAGACCACCGCGGTGACCGGCAGGCCGGCCCGTCGTGCGAGCGGCGCGAGGGCGCGGTTCCTGCGCAGCGCCGCGACCCCTCCGGGCCCGCCGAACGGTCGGTACGCGAGCACCGCGATCCCCCGCTCGCGGGCGAACTCGATCACCCCGGCCCGCACCGCGAGCGGGTGGGTGGGGGACAGCTCGACCTGCACCGACGCGACCGGCAGCGTGTCCAGCGCGCGCCGCACCAGCTCCACCGTGGG
>JBEBJC010000733.1:0-4540 GCA_040080105.1 Myxococcota bacterium | reverse complement strand
GCGGGGGTTCAGCGACTCCACCGGCGGCAACGTGGGCGGGGTCAGCGAGGCGGGGCGGATGTTCCACGGCTGGAGCTTCGACACGCCCAGCAGCCTACCCGATCCTGGCCCGCCGATCTCGTCCGTCCCGCGGCCCGGGCTCTAGAACCGCACGCCGAACGCGAGCCCGGGCTCCACCGGGTACGTGTCGCGCTGGCGCGCGGCCACCGGCAGCACGTTCTGGTACACCCGCAGCTCGCCGAACGCAGTGGCTGCCCCGAGCTTCCCCTCGAGGCCGAACAGCCCGTAAGGCGCGAAGCCGATGACGGACTCGTCCGACAACAGCAGGCGGCCCGACACCCCGCCGCCGACGTACGGCGCGACCGGCCGGTCCGACAGCCTCCAGCCGCCGCCCAACTCCAGCGCGAGGCCGCCGTAGTCGAGGTCACCGGCCGGGCCCGAAAGCATCAGGCCGGGAGCCACCGTGAGGAACCCTCGGCCCTGGCGCATCCGGAGGTCCGCGAACAAGCTGGCCTGCGGCATCACGTCCTGATCGGGCCACACCCCCACACCTACCCCGAGCCGGACCCCAGCGTCGAT
Organism: Myxococcota bacterium; assembly: GCA_040080105.1. Classification (GTDB taxonomy): domain Bacteria; phylum Myxococcota_A; class UBA796; order UBA796; genus JACKER01. The sequence continues at coordinate 3,961 of JBEBJC010000733.1, read as the reverse complement.
CTGGGGGGCGTCTTCCGCAAATGCGGTGTCGAGGGCCGCGAACGACAATGCGCCGAGAGCAACGGTCATGAAGCCTCCAGAGGACACACGGGGTTTCGTCTGTGGCTTCTGCGTATGGCGCGAACGGCGAATCATCGATGACGAGTGGTGACCGTCACAGGGGGCGGACGGCGTCGGCGCACCCGGCGAGCGCGGCCGCCAGCGCGAGCACCTGCCGGTGGGTCGCGGCGGCGGGGCGAGGGGACACCAGGTCGAGCTCGTCCCCCACGAAGGTGATGGTGGCGTGCGCGAGCGGGCGGAGGGCGTCGACCACCGCGGGTGAGGTGAGCGCGAGCCGAGCGTGCGCGCCCCGCGACGACCCCGCGTGGAACCACCGATCGACGTCGGGGTGGCCGACCTCGAACCCGTCCGCCGGCGTGGGCGAGCGGCGCGGGACCAGGGTGAACGCGACCCCGGGGACCACCCCGATCCGCGCGGTCCACCGGCCCGGCGGGCGGAACGTCACCGCCACGGGCCCCGCGACGCGGGTGTACGTGCCGTCGCGCCGGGCGCGGTACCCGAGCGCCGCCAGGCCCCAGGTAGCGGTGGAGCGCGCCCACACCGCCGCTCCGACCCCGCCCGCCACCGCCGCGGTGACCAGGCAGGCCGCGACCGCCGCGACCGAGCTCGGGTCCTGCATCTCCCACTGGTATCCCGTCGCGCCGCCACCGCGTCGGTGTTGCCGGGCGCGCACCCGCTGCCCGGGTGTCGGTCATACGCCGGATGCCGTGACATCGCTGTTGCTGTATCGATGGCGACGTGATCTGCGCCTGCTCCGGGTCTTCACCTCCGCCCGACGCCCTTGCACTCTCCTGACATCTGCGGCGAATCGAGCGGCCACTGTGCCCGGCCGAGGGGGTTGAGTTGACGTACCCACTGTGGCTGTCCCTGGTTGTCCCCGCGCGCGCGTTCGTCCCGGTCGACGCGGCCCCGCCGACCGGCCCCGGAGAGGCGCGGATCGCGTTCGAGCACCCGCAGGTGCAGGCCCGGCTGCTGCGCTCGGAGCCGTGGCAGCGGTTCGTCGCCACCGACGGGGCCGGGTGGACCGCCCGGTTCGACGAGGCGACCGGCGCGCCGCGGTGGATGTGGGGCCGCGGGATCGCCGTGCCCAGCTCCTCGACCGACGCGGTGGTCGAGGCCGTCCAAGCCGTGCTGGAGAGGCACCGCGAGCTGCTCGGGCTCGGAGACTCCGAGCTCGTGCTCGATCGCGCGTCGTACAACGCGGCGTTCGACACGTTCTACGTCACGTTCGTCGCCCCGATCGACGGGATCGTGCCCGACCGCACCGGGATCTCGGCCCGGGTCGAGCGCGGCCGGCTGGTGCTGCTCAGCGTGGTCACCACCCCTGGGGCCGAGGTCCGCGGCGGGTTCGACCTGTCGGCCGGCGACGCGGTCGAGCAGGCGATCGCCTCCGGACCGGCGCCCGGAGCGGTGCACACCGACCGGGCCGCGGCGCGGGCGCTGGTGCCGGTGCTCGACCCGAGCGGGTTGCACCTGCGCCGCGCGTGGGAGGTGCAGACCCGGACCGCCGACCCGCCGGGTCAGTGGGTGACGCTGCTGGACGCGGCGACGGGCGAGGTCCTGCGCGCCGACAACCTGGTGCGGTTCGCGACCGGGTCGGTGACCAGCGCGCACCACCCGCGCACCGTCGACGGCGCGCCGTTGGTGGTGTCGCCGCTGCCGTTGGTGCGGGTCGACGGGGACACCGACAGCGCATTCACCGCCGCCGACGGGTCGTTCACCCTGGTCGACGGCGCTTCGTACACCACCACGTTCGAAGGCGAATACCTCACGGTGCTCAACAGCGCCGGCGACGAGGCCTCGCTGGTGTCCACCTCGCCCGAGCTGGTGTGGCAAGAGGGCTCCATGACCCTCGCCGAGCCCCAGACGTGGCTCGCGGTGCACCAGGTGCGCGACTGGGCGCTGGCGCTCGACCCCACGTTGCCGATCGCCGTCGACCCGCTCGATGCCAAGGTGAACATCACCCAGAACTGCAACGCCTTCTACGACGGCAGCCTGAACTTCTTCCAGTTCGGCGGGGGCTGCAACAACACCGGCGAGATCTCGGACGTGATCTTCCACGAGTGGGGACACGGGTTCCACGACTCGAGCATCGAGGCCGGGTTCCTCGACCCGAACGTCGGCGAGGCGGTGGGGGACACCGTCGCGTTCCTGCAGACCAACGACGCCCAGGTCGGCCCGTATTTCTTCACCGACGGCGGCCCGGTGCGCGACGTGGCGCCCGACCAGCGGTACCCGGAGGACTTCCTGAACAACCCGATCTTCTCGCACGAGAACGGGCTGATCTTCGGCGGCGCGATGTGGGACCTGCTGGGGCTGATGCAGGTGAAGTACGGCGAGGACCCGGGCACCGAAGTGACGAGCCGCCTGCTCGCCGGGCTGCTGAAGGGCGGGCCCGACCTGCCGGGCACGTACTACGAGATCCTGGTCGCCGACGACGACGACGGCGACCTGTCCGACGGCACCCCGAACCTGTGCGAGATCATCGACGCGTTCGGGCGGCACGGGCTCGTGAGCCGCACCCTGGTGGCGACCCACGAGCCGCTGGTGTTCGCCGCGGCCGACGCGCCGGCGGCGGTCGAGCTCACGGTGTCGTCGACCACCGGGCCGTGCGCGGAGGCCCTGCCCGTGTCGTCGGTGATCCACTACCGGGTCGACCAGGGCGAGTGGCTCGCGGTCGACGCGGTGGTGTCCGGGCTCGACATCGCCGGCGAGATCCCCGCCCAGCCGATGGGCGCGTTCGTCGAGTACTACGTCGACGGCGTGGACACGCTCGGCGTCACGTTCACCAGCCCCGAGAGCGGCGAGGTGGCCCCGTACACGTACTTCTCCGGCGACGTGCTCGAGGTGAGCTGCGAAGACTTCGAGGCGGGCGACGGCGGTTACCAGCACGAGCTGCTCGAGGGGGTGGACGAGCCCGGGGCCGACGACTGGGAGTGGGGCACCCCGATCGGGCTCGCCGGCGACCCGACCTCCGGGTGGAGCGGCAACAAGGTGTGGGGCAACGATCTCGGCGCCGACGGCGCGTACATGCCGGGCAAGATGAACTACCTGTACGCCCCGACGCTCGAGACCGGGCACCTCACCGACGTGTTCCTGCAGTACCGCCGGTGGCTGTCGGTCGAGGACGCGACGTACGACGCGGCGATGATCCTCGCGAACGACGAGGTGGTGTGGACGAACTTCGACGGGAAGGGCTCGGACCAGACCATCGACGAGCAGTGGATCAGCCACTCGGTCGACCTCGAGAACAAAGGGGACCGCGGTCCGCTGAAGGTCGGGTTCGGGCTGCGGTCCGACGCGGGCCTCGAGATGGGCGGGTGGACGATCGACGACGTGTGTGTCTACGCGCCCGCGACCGCCGACAACCGCCTCGGGGTCGCCGACTTCGCCGCGACCGACGTGGGCGGCCCGATCGAGCTGGCTTGGACCCACCCGAAGTACGGGACGGTCGAGCAGGTGGTGGTGGTCAAGCGTACGGACCGGTGGCCCGAGGGGCACGACGACGGCGAGGTGGTCGTGACGGTCGACGCTCCGGCGCTCGGGGCCTCCGCGACGGCGCGAGACGACAACACCGACGGCGGCTCGGGGTACTACGCGGTGTACGCCACCGACGGGCTCGCGTGGTCCGGGTTCACGATCGACGGGTTGAACGCGGCGTTCGTCCCGCCGAACGGCGGCGGACAAACCGATCCGGGGACCGATCCGGGGACCGATCCGGGCGGGGACCCGGTGAGCGACGACGGCAAGGACGAGGCGAGCGGGGGCTGCGGGTGTGCTACCCCGTCCACCCCGTCTGCGACGTGGTTGTTGCTGCTCGTGCCCGCGCTCTGGCGGCGGCGGGCGTAGTCGGGCCGTCCACCGGCCCCTCGGATACGGGGGGCCGGGGGCGCGATGGTGT
>JBEBJC010000732.1:0-4547 GCA_040080105.1 Myxococcota bacterium | reverse complement strand
CCACCGAGACCGGGGTCGAGGGGTCGTTCGTCGACGCGACGTACTACAGCGTGACCGCACGGTTCGGGTTCGATCCCGACACCCAGCAGCACGTGCCGTACGCCGAGAACGGCGAGGGGTTCTCGCCGGTGCAGCTGGCGGTGACGTTGATCGACAGCTCGGCCGCGCTCGACGGCGTGCTCACCGCCGAGAACAGCTGCGAGGTGGTGCTCGAGGTCGACGGATCGATGCCGGTCGCGAGCTGGGTCGCGGGCCAGGCGGGCTGGGTGGGGTTCGACGTGCCCGCTGGCGCGACCGTGCGCGACCGGTGCAAGAACTACGGCCTGCCCGGGGCGTTCGCCGACTCGAGCACGGTGGTCTCGCAGTGGTCGTGGGGCGTTGGGATCGGCGAGCTGTCGGAGCTCGCGCGGGAGACGCTGGAGCAGACCCTGCCCGCGTCGCAGTGGTCGGCGCTCGAGCCGTACGCCGCCGGCGCGATCGGCCACGGGACCGGGTTCACCACCGGCTACGGCGGCGAGGCCGTCACCAGCGGGTTCGCCCGCGCGTACCAGGTCGACGGGAACTTCGAGATCGTGGTCGGGGGCACCGGAGACCCCGAGCCGATCCCGGTCGAGCAAATCCACCTCGAGACGGGGGTGGCGCGCGCCTACTACGAGGTCACCCTCGGCCCGTTCCTCGCGGTGGCGCTGACCCAACAGCCCCCCTCGCGTTGATCCTGCCGCCGAGTCCAGGTACGCTCCGGCCGCTCCAGGGGTGACCGATGTGGATGTGGCTGGTCGGGTGCGCACCGGATCTCACGCCCGCCTGGGCCTACGATCCGATCTGGCTCGAGCCGAGCGGCGACGGCGTGCACGGGTTCCAGTCGTGGGAGGTGTTCGGCCCGAAGTGGCCCGCCTCGTACAACGACCGCCACTACGTGTGCGCGGTGGTGGTCGAGCTCGACGGGGTGCCGACCGAGTGCGACGCCGAGCCCGCCTGCGCTGTCGCGTGGGAGGTGACCCCGACCCTCGCGCAGTCGGACTGCGGGGAGGCCGGCCTCGGAGACGATCCCCTGTTCGCCTCACTCGGGAAGCTCGCGCTCGGCGGCGCGGCCACGGGCGAGGAGATCGGGTGGCCCGGCAAGACCTCGGTGGGCTGGGCCGACTACGGCAACGGGTGGGAGATCCACGGCGAGGCGTACCCCGAGGTGCTCGATCTCGGCGGCGCGGCGGACTCGGGCGAGTGGGACGGGGTGGAGCCGTTCCTGTTCGTGCCCCAGAGCGCGTTCCCCGTCACCCCGTGATCGAGATGTCGCGGTTCCGCCACCGGGCAGCCGACGATCCCGACGGGAGCCGGGTCTCGCGCTGGCACGCGTCCTGCTGGGTTCGGGATAAGGTGGTGCCATGAGGTCGTTGCTGCTGGTGGCGGTGGTCGCGGGGTGTTCGTCAGGCAGGTCGGCCTCGACGGGGCCTGCGTCGTACCCGGGGTCCGACACCGACACGACCGCGCCGACCAGCGACACCAGCGACACCGGCGTCGATCCGACCCCGCCGGCGGCGTACTACCACTTCGAGCTGGCGTTCGAGCTGTCGAACGAGGGCGAGTGGGTCGGGCCCGCGGCGATCGAGGTCGAGATCCTCGCGCCGGACGCGTCGTCGACCTGCACGTTCCCGGTCGACGTGTTGTCCGCGACCGCGGTACCCGCCCCCGCCGACGAGCCCGCGATCTTCGGGTGGTGGGTGGTCGACCTGGCGCCGGCCGACAAGATCGACGGTTGCCCCGAGTGGGACGGGCGCAGGTGGTGGGTGGGCGTGGGCGCGTACGACACCCGCCTCGACCCCGCCCTCGCCGCCGCAGGGCTCGCGGGGCGCGAGGTGTACGGTCTGTACCTGTCCGAGGACCCGTCGGACCGGGTGTTCGTGCTCGGGTATGCGGCCACCGCCGAGATGATCGCCGGCACCGACACGCCGGTCGACGCACCTCCGCTACCGGCGGCAGAGTACGTGTCCCGCTCGTTGATCTCGATGACCGCCCCGTAAGCCTCAGGGCCCTCCGAACGATGAACGATTCGGTCGGGAGGGCGGCCGTCAGCGGGGCGACAGGCACACGTGGGTGTAGCCCTGCGGGAAGCCGGTCTGCTTCGCGCCGACCTCCCAGTCCACCTGGTGGACCCGCCAACCGCGATCTTCGAGCGCCATCACCCACCGCCCGAGCTCGGTGGCAGGATCGCGGGTGTCGACCTCTGCGCCCGGATCGGTCTGGAACGAACGGCACTTCAGCCGGGGGACCATCTCCTCGTCCGCGGGCGCGGGCGCGGGATCGGCGGCCCACGCCGCACCGACGATCGCCAACCCGAACGCGAACACGGCGCGCATCTGCATCGGACCCTCCGACCGGCCCACTATCACCGCGGCCAGCGGATCGAGCCGGCCGAGGGCGATCGTGAAGCGGACAAAATTTGTCCGCATAGGGCCAAATTCGGTTCGACAAGCGTTCAGGTGTTCAGTACAGTGACGGAGTTGGTCGACAGGAGGTCGGTCGTGCCCAGCCCTACCCTTCGCCCGCTCGCCGAGGTCCCGCCGGAGCTCGCCGCACAGCTTCCGGTGTTGCCTGCCGAGGGGTTCGAGATCTTCTTGGTCACCGGAGCCGGAGCGTTCGGCGATCAGCGCTACCTCGCGGGCGAGGTGGTCCTGTGCCGCGGCGAGGCGCGCACGGGCGACACCACCGTGCTCGTGGCGCGCGGGGTGGGCCGGCCGCGCCTCGGCACCGTGGAAGGCCTGAGGTTCCGCGGCGACGGCGGCGAGCCGTGCCACCCGGCGCGCTGGCGGTCGGCGGGCAAGCTGGTGGCGCGGTTCACCCGCACCGGGCTCGACCCCGCCGACGCGCAGTGGCTGGTCGAGGTCGGCGCCCGCATCGAGCCCCGCCGCCCGGCTGTCGCCGCCGATCGGCGCGCCCAGCCGGCCCAGCTGTCGCTGTTCGCGGCGGCGTAGTCAGAGCGTGCAGCCGCCGATGCCCACCGCGACGCCGTCCGGACCGGTCGAACCCGCGAGCTCTCCGGTGCGCCGCCGGGCGGCGTCCGCGCCCGACGGGAGCGTCATCGGGCCGAGCAGGCCCACCCCGATCCGCCGACCCACCTCGAGCTCGGCCGGGGCCGCCCCGGCGAGGCGGACCGCGAGCGGCCCAGCCACCAGCGGGTCGAACCGTTGGGCAGCGATCACCACCGGCAGCGCGCCCATCGGGGCCGAGGGCACCTTCGGCACCGCGTACTCCACCAGCGCGGCGGAGATCAACGCGCCCTGGGGCCACGCAGGGCCCGGGGGCGCCCCCCCTTCGGGGCCGCAGCTCCGAACCACGTCGAGGTCCCCGATCCGCATCCACACGTCGCTCTGGTCCCCCACCCGCACCTCGACCGGCACCTCGGTCGCCTCGCCGAGCGCGGTCACCACCAGCGCGTCGAGGAACGGAGGCCCGACGCCGTCCCACAGCAGGCGGGGCAACGACCCACCGGCCTCCACCGGCCGCGCGGCGAACGTGCGCAGCCGGCTCGCCCGATCCGGTCCGGCCTCGATCCACCGCACCAAGGCCTGGAACGCCCACGCCGCGGCCCGCCGCTCCTCCACCGACCGCCCGGTGGCCATCATCCACTCCGCGAGCGGCGCCGGCTCGATCGGGTCGGGGGCTCGGCGGAGACCCGACTCGAGCGCGTCGTCGGTGAGCACCTGGTCGGCGATCTCGGTCCACATCGCGGCGCAGCTCGGCCCGCACTCGGGGTGGGCGAGCAGCACCCGGCTCCACCGCGCCCCCATCCCGCTCACCGGCCGGCCCGCCGCCCGGCGCGACCGCACCCGCTCGGGCAGCGTCGGGTCGCCCCCCGAGATCTCGAGCGCCGCCGTCAGCGCGAGCTGCTCGGCGCGGGCGTCGTCGACCGACGCGAGCCACTCGAGCGCCGGCAATCCATCACCGGCGGGAAGCGCCCCTTCGTGCACCTTCGCCACCGCGCCGAACGCCGCGAGCCGGGCGCCGAGCTGCGCCGCCACGACGTCCGACTCGGCCGCCGCGCGCACCCACGAGGAGACGTGCATCGGATCGAGCTCGTCGACCAACCACGCGGGCTCCACCGGTGGGGGGTGCCCGGCCAACGACAACGCGGTCGCCACCCGCATCCGGGTGCTCGGGTCCCCATCGAGCCGGGCCGCGCGGTCGACGAGCCAACCGGCCCGGTCGTCCGAGCCGACCCTCGCCGCGAGGCTCGTGGCGAGCCACGCCTCCCCACACGGCGTCTCGACCCCCGACTCCACCACCTTCAGCCAGGTCCACCAGGCCACGGGCTCGCACCTCGCGAGGTCGGCCCGCTCCGAGTCGGACAGCGGGCGCGCGGCGACCCGGTCCCAGAACCAGGTGCGCACGAGGGTGTGCAGCAGCAGCCACGCCACCCCGATCACCACCGCTGACGCCGCCGCCGAGACGGTCACGCCCGCGAGCGCTCGGTTGCGCCACGGGGAGGCCCACATCCGCCTCAGCAGGCCCAGGAACCGCGACAGGTGCTCCATGCCCGGCCTGTATCTCGC
>JBEBJC010000731.1:0-4547 GCA_040080105.1 Myxococcota bacterium | reverse complement strand
CCTCGGGCGGCGATCTCCCCGTGCTAGCCGATCCTCGCCGAAGAATCACTGTACGATCGGCCTCGAACGGACCGGAACAGGCGATCCGCATCGAGTGGTGAGTGTGGTTCTCCTCCTCCTCCGTGCCCTCCGTGCCCTCCGTGCCTCCGTGTTCGGTCGAGCTGCCACGACCAGGACCCCAGAAGCCCCGGGGACGGCGCTACGGGGCGGGCGCGGGGGCGGCCTCTGCCGGAGCGGCGGCCGCCTCGGGCGCGGGCACGTTCGCGGCCGGGGCCATGGCCCCCAGCACGCTGACGCTCTTCGCAGCCGGCGGCAGGTACGGGTCGAGCTTGCCGATGTACCACCCGAGCGCGAGCCCGAGCACCACCAACACCGCCACGTACACGCCCCACGGGCGCGAGCGCTCGGCGAACGGGTCGGACACCTCGCGGGTGCTGTTCGCGGGCAACACCGCGACCTTGGTGAGCGACTCGCCGAGCGGCACGTTCACCTTCGCCTGGGCGTTGACCGCCCACCCGTTCGCGTCGAGCAGCGGCCCGAGGTTCCGCTGCCGCAGCTTGAGCCACGCCACCGCCATCGACGGGCCGGAGATCAGCAGGATCAACCCGAGCACGCCGAGCGGCATCCACATCCCGAGCCCGAAGAACGCCTGGAGCAGCGCGCCGATCGCGGCGGTGATGCCACCCACGGCCACCCCGAGGGCCGCGACCACGCCCACGTCGAACGGCTTCGGCGCCTCGACCGGCTTTCCGGCGGCGGCGGTCTCGGTGGCGGCGGCGGCCGCCCCCACCTTCGCGTCGGCGGCGGCCTCGGCGTCGGCGACGCGCTTGGTGATCTGGTCCTCGATCAGCCGGAGGAACTTCTTGTACGGCGCGAAGAACGCCTGGCGCACGCTGATCGGCGCCTCCACGATCTTGGTGATCGTGGCGTCCCAGTCCTTGCCCTGACGATCGTAGAACACCCCGTTCCGGCCGACCATCAGGTTGTCGACGTCGCCGTTGGTCATCGCGGCCGCGATCTGCATGGTCTCGCCGCTCGCGTTCCGCAGGTCGCAGTACACGAGGTAGGTCTTGGCGAGCGGCGACATCGACGCGTGCCGGCCCGGGTCGCCCACCCGGATGCACAGCTCGCACTGCCGCTGATCGAGGAACAGGGTCCCGGCCTGGAACGTCGACGGCGCCTGGCGGCCGTAGAAGTCACGGAACGCGACGAAGTTGTTCGCGAGCTTCAGCAGGTCACGGTTGTACCGCACCAGCTTCTCCACGCTCTCGATCGCCTTCGCCATCGGCTCGGCCTCGGCGTCCTTGGCGATCTGCGCCTCGAGCCCCTTGCGGACCTCGGGCTTCGACAGGGCGCGCACCCGGTCGGCCCCGAGCCCCTCCACCGCGGCGCCCGCCTTCGCGCCGAGCCACGCCTCGTACGCGTCGAACCGGCCGCGCAGGTCGGCCCACTCGGACTCCGACAGGTCGACCTTCGCGGCGCCGAACACCGGGCCGACCACCGCGCTGCGGAACGCCGCCATCCGGCCGGACCACGCCGGGTTCAGCCCTGCGCCCAGCGCGAGCGGCCGACCGACCTCGATCCGCGCCAGCGGGAACGCGGCGACCTCGTCGGCGGTGACCTGCAGGTCCTTCGCTGCGATCGCGAGGTACTCCTTCTGCTCGCCATTGACCGCGTCCAACGAACGCGGATCGAAGGCAGCCACCCGGCCGCGGGCGAAGTAGTCGTCGATCTTCGCCCGCACCGCCGACAGCGCGGCCCACGCCGACTCGGTGTCCGCGCCCAACGGCCGGACCGAAGCGCCCGCGTCGACCCAAGCGACGTACGCAGCGGCCTGGTCGTAGAACGCGGCCACGCTGGCCAGGTCGACCCCGGCCTTGCCGCCCCGATCGGCCGGCGGCGCCGCGGTGCACTTCACCACGTCGGCGGCGGCCGCGCGCAGCACCTGATCGTCGAACGCCTCGGCCGGCACGATGCCGTCGCCGTTGAGGGGCTCCTGCGCGAACGCGGTCAGCGCGTTGCCCATGTCGTCGATGTCGATCGAGGTGGCGTCCTTCTTCAGGCTCTTGAGCAGCGCGCGCGCGGTCTGCGCGAGCAGCTTGCCCTCGTCGTTCGACTCGTCGATCGCCGCCAACGGCAGGCTCGAGCTGCCCTTCGCCAGCACCTCGCGATCCTTGAGCACCGAGCCGACCCACTTCGTGGCCGCGATCAGCTCGGTCGCGCGGACCCGGTTGTCGTTGTCGGTGTCGATCAGCTCGAGCGTGCGCGCGTCGAACTCGAGGCCGTGCACCGGGCACGCGAGCGCGACCCACAGCTTCTGGTCGAGCTCCGACAACGCCACCAGGTCGGCTCCGGTGGTCAACAACACCTGATCGAAGCCGCCCGCCCTGAAGAATCGCCACTGATGTGCCATGAGGTCCCTCCTGCCCTGATGGGTCCGGGCAACGCGACCCCGCTATGCGTTACTCCGGCGAGCCGCCACCAAAAAGAAAGCGGAGTGACAGCCCGAGCCGATCGATGGACCCTGCGTAGGTCCCGTTGGCCGATGGGTAGAAGTACCGGTCCTCGTTCGCCGCTGCGTCCTCGATGGTCAACCCGAACGCCGAGTCGGTGACGGTGCGGGTCGCGAGGAAGTGGTGGCTGTACGACAGCCCGATGCCCACTGCATCACTGACGTCGAACGCGGCCAGCAGCCCGGTGGTGACGTCATCATTGTCGATGTTGTTGGCCGACACAGAGGCGTCGGGGATGGCGTGACGATCGAACGTCAACCGCGCGCCGATCAGGAGGCGCTCGTGCACCTGGGCCTTCGCGTCGAGTCCGAGCCAGAACGAGTCCTGGCCGTCTCTCGCCCACAGCCGATCCTGGGTGAGCAGCTGCGAAGACTTCAGCGCGAACGGGCTGGGCACGTTGGGGAACTGGTCGGGCAGGACGGTGGTGGTGATCTCGTAGTCGTCGAACGCGGACCAGAACACGACGCCGCCCATCGCCTCGACCCGCACCCGCTCGACCGGCATCCACACCACGCCCGTGTGCAGCCGGTTCGGCAGCCGGTACCCGATCGACGCCTCACCCTGCACCGTGCGGTCGCACAGGTCCTGGTCGACCGAGGCGGCGTAGGCAGGCTCGTCGTACTCGGGGGGGCACTCGAACCGCATGGTGAGGTCACCGGTGTTGTTCAGCCGCACGCCGTGATCCCACGCCACCGACACCCCGAGCTGCTTCACCGGAGTCAGGTACACCCCCGCGCCGAACGTGAGCCCGGTGTCGGTCAGCCGGCCGGTGCGCCCGTCCTCGTCGACGCCGCCGAGGATCAAGGTCGACGAGTACGCGCGGTCTTCGATCAGCCCGTCCTGGAACGTCTCCGGGCGCTGCCCGGAAGCGTCCTCGACCCCGTGCAGCAAGTCGACGTACGTGCTGTAGTCGGAGTCGGCGTACCACCGGCTGTTCACCACCCGGGCCGAGGCGCCGAACGACACGAGGTCCTTCAGCCGGTACGCGCCGCCCGCGACGAGCTCGATGTGCTGGATGCTGCCGTCGCGGATCGCGTACCGGCTCGCGCCCCACTCCTGGTCCGACGCGCCGCCCCGGCCGCTCGGCACCACCAGCGCGAGCCCGAGCCCGACGTTGCGCACCGGGCGCGCGGCGAACCCCACGAACGGCACGACCCCGGTGAACGACAGCCGCTCGGTGCCGGAGTAGTCGTACTCGGTCGGGAACCCTTGCGCCGCGAAGTCGGGGTTCAACTGGCCGTAGTCAGGGTTGTCGCGGGTGACGGTGATCCCGCCGAACGTGGGGGCGGCCTCGACGAACAGGTCGTACTTCGCCCGCCCGAGCGTGAGCCCGGCCGGGTTCCACCACACCGCGGTCGGGTTGGTCGCGCCGGGGGTGCCGTAGGCGCCGCCCACCTCGAGCAAGTCCAGACTGGCGCCACGAGCCAACGACGAGAGCAGTACGGCCAGCACGTGCACACCTCCGACGAACGCGCGTCCACGTGCGTAGCACGCCCGCGGGGGCTCAGCGCGCCCGGTCTCGCGCGCCGCGCGCCTCGACCTCGGCCAGCCGGCGGACCCCGTCGGCCCCGCGCGGGTCGAGCGGGGTGTCGAGCCACGCCGCCACGATCTCCTTCGCCACGTCCCCCGCGACCAGCCGGTTCGACAAGCACACCACGTTCGCGTGGTTCCACACCCGCGCCGCCGCGGCGGTGGGGGGATCGGTGACCAGCGCGGCGCGGACACCCGGGACCTTGTTCGCCGCGATCGACACCCCGGTGCCGGTCCAGCAGCACAGCACCCCCTGGTCACAGTCACCCGCGGCGACCGCGCGCGCCGCGGCCTCCGCCACCTCGGCCCACGGCTCCTCCTGCCCCGGCGCGGTGGCGCCGAACCGAACGACCTCGTGGCCGCGCGCCTCGAGCTCGCGGATCACCACGTCCTGCACCGGGTACACCTCGTCCGAGCCGACCGCGAACCGCATCACCGCCTCTTGATCGTCCGCTGCGCCGGGGTGCGGCGCTCGGTGGGGTTCCGCGCCGGCGGCTCGTCCGG
>JBEBJC010000033.1:0-19776 GCA_040080105.1 Myxococcota bacterium | reverse complement strand
GACCACCACCGTGCAGTGGTTCGACGACGGGGTGGAGGTCCACCAGGGCAACCCCCTGCCGGCCGGGCTCGTCGCCGCCGGGCACACGCTCGGGTGGCAGGTCACGGCCGCCGACGGCCTCGACGTGGTGGTGGTCGGTGGGGCGCCCACGACCGTCGGTCCGTGAGCCCACGAACCTCACCGCCGCGCTGTCGGTGGTGATGGCGGGGCTCACCGTCGCCGCGCTGGCGGCGAGCTGCGGGCTCGTGTGGCTGCCCAAGGTCGGGGTCCCGGTCGCGGCCGCGCTGTTCCCGCTCCAGCTGCTGTTCGCGACCCTGTCGGTCGCCACCGGCGTCGTGGGCTACGCGCGCGGGGTCGGCGGCGCGCGCGGCCGCCACACCGCGGTGGTGGGCGTGGGCGTCGGGCTCACCTGGTTCGTGCTGCAGGTGTTGTTGTTCGCGCTCACCGTCGGCTCGCTGCTCGCGCTGGTGGCGATGGCGCTCGGCCTCGCGTACGCGTGAGTCACGGCTCCGCGTCGCCGCCGTCCTCGTCCGCGGCCCCCTCGGCGCGCCGGCCGACCGCCCCCGCCGCGTCGGCCGGGCTCGCGATCCAGTTCTGCCCCCACACCGGCTTGGTCACCATCCCGAGCGCCGCGCACCGCTGGCGCAGCCGCCCGGCCAGCGCCCCCTTCCGGTCGGCGTACGCGGGGTCGGCCACCTTGTTGTCGGTCTCCCCCGGGTCCACCGAGAGGTCGAACAGCTCGTCGGCCGTGTCCATGCCCCAGGTGGTCGAGAACTTCATCCGCTCGGTGCGCAGGCCGAACAGCGTGGGCGTGTCGGGGAACGCGCGCTCGAAGAAGTACTGGTACACGAACTCCTTCCGCCAGTCCGGGGCCCCCAGGCCGCGCAGCAGGGGCACCAGCGACCGGCCGTGCCAGTGCGGCGGCGCCTCGTACCCGAGCGCCTCCAGGATCGTCGGCGCGAGGTCCACGTTCAGCGCGAGCTCGGGCGCCCGGGTCCCCGCAGGGATCCACCCCGGCGCCCACGCGAGCAACGGCACCCGGATCGACGGCTCGTAGAAGTTGCGCTTGTCGAGCACCCCCTTCTCGCCGAACATGAACCCGTTGTCGCTGCTGAACAGCACCAGCGTGCTCCGGTCGAGCCCGGTCTCGGCCAGCGCCGCGAGCACCTGGCCCACGCTGTCGTCGACCGCGAGCATCGTGCGGTGGTAGTCGAGGTACCAGCTCGCGAAGTCGGGCCACTTCCCGTAGGGGTGGTCCACGCCGAACTCGCGGTCGTGCCGCATCGCGCGCAGCCACGCGGGCAGGCCCGCCGCGGCCTCGTCGGTGTCCGGCAGCACCGCCGGGATCGGGCCGTCGACGAACCGGTCGCGGTCGGCCACCCGCGGCACGAACGGCGCGTGCACCGCCTTGTGCGCCAACACCAGGCAGAACGGCCGCCCTGGGCGGCGGGAGCGGAGGTACTCGGTGGCGTGGTCGGTGAGCAGCGTGGTCACGTACCCTTCGACCTCGCGCAGCTCGCCGTCGAACGAGAACCCGCGGTCGAGCGGCGCGACCTCCGGCCCGCCCGGGTACACGTACCGCCCCTGGCCGCGGAACCCGATCCACCGGTCCCACCCGGGGCGAGGGTGCGGGTTCTTCGCCCCCATGTGCCACTTCCCGACGTAGCAGGTGTCGACGCCGGCCCCGCGCAGCAGCGTGGCGTAGGTCGGGAACGCGGGGTCGAGCTCGGAGCTGTTGTCGAGCACGTTGTGGGCGTGCGCGTACAGGCCGGTGAGGATCGAGGCGCGGCTCGGGCAGCACAGGCTGGTGGTGACGAACGCGTTCGGCAGGTGGGCGCCCTCGGCGGCCATCCGGTCGAGGTGCGGGGTCTGCAGGAACGGGTGGCCGAGGAACGACAGGCTGTTCCACCGCTGGTCGTCGGTGAGGATCAGCACGACGTTGCGGGGCTCGGCCCCGGTGGACCGCAGCGGGGCGGCCGCGCACCCGGCGAGCGCCGTCGCGAACGAGCCCATCACCACGTCCCGCCGGGTCCGCTCCACCACCACCCCCGCGGGAAGCTAACTGCCCGGCGCGCCCGCTACAGGTTGTCGCGCGGCCCGAGGTTCGACGCCGCCTGGAACCGGTTGTTCCGCGCGCCGTTGGTGTTGTCGAAGTGGATCCGGAGGTTGGTGTTGCCGTACACCGACAGCGGCTGGGCATACGACGCGCGGGTCAGCTGCTCGAAGTTCCCGAGGTCGAGGTCGGCCGGGCCCGGGATCGCCTGCTGGGTCACCCCGGCCGACACGAACAGGTCCACGTGGTCGCCGAGCGTGAGGTCGACGTTGCCGTCCGCCCCCAGCGCGTACCGGCGCAGCGGGTTCACCAGATCGGCCTGCGCCGCCAGATCGAGCGACAGCTCCACCGTGTCGAACCGGACCGAGCCCGACAGCAGCCCCAGGTGGGACGCGAACACCACCTCGGTGTCGCCGAGCACGGTGCGCTGGTGGTACGCGTCGGACTGGGCGCCGATCAGATACGCCGCCGCGAGCCGGTTCCCGCGTGGATCGGCAGACGGGAACCAGTTCCGCTCCACCCCGAGGTGGAGCTTCGCGGTGTGCCGGAACTGCCCCTCGGGGTCGTCGGCGCCGGCCCGGCCGACCGCGCCGAGCGTCCACAGGTCGTGCGGCAGGTTCACCGCCGCGGTCGCCGCGCCCTCGACCGACGCCGCGTCGGTGCTGAGGGACACCTGCTGCCGCTTCACCACCAGGGTCGGCTGGCGGGTGATCGACCGGTCGTACCCCGCCCACGCCGACAGCTCGTTGTGGTCGGTGATCCGGCTCGCGGACGCGCCGACCCACGCCGACAGCTCCTGGTACTGCGCGGTCCACGAGCCCCAGCCGCCGCCCCACGCGCTGGCCGCGTACGGCGAGCCGGACTTCGCCTCGTCGACGCCCTCGGGCTCGACCAGCGACACCCGCACCGCGTCGGGGTTCTGCGCCGCGACGTACGGCGCGAGCGCGCGGAACAACACCGCGTCGACCGCCTCGCGCTGCTCGTCGACCGGGGCGCGGGTGTCGACCCGGCCGAGCTGCTCGAACGCGTCGGGCGTGCCCTCGAGCTGGCCGACCACCCGCAGGTGCACGAGATCGTCGTTCGCGTCGCGGGTCACGTTGACGTACAGCACCACGTCGGCGGCCGCCCGCGGGACGACCCGGACCAGCGCGGAGCCGTCGAGCGTTCCCTGCACGAAGGTGCAGGTGGCCACTCGTTCGATGGACTGGCAATCGAGCGCGACAGCGAGCATCGTCCCCCCGTACCACAGACCGAACCTCGGGGAAGTGGTTCCCGCCGTCGTGGGTCGTACCAGAGGTAGCGGGACGCCCCTGCTGCCAGGTATAGGGCCACCCATGATCCTGCTCCCCGCTGTTGCCTTCGCGATGCCCGGCGCCGACGCCAGCTGGACCGTGCTCCAGTCCTCCAACCCCCGGATCGAGTGCACCACCGTCGGCACCGAGCCGTGGTGCCGCTCCAGCGGGTCGGTCGCCGTGCCGATCGACAAGGTCGCGAACACGCTCGAGCACATGGCCGAGTACCAGCACCTGTTCTCGGCGATCACCCGGATCGACGTGCTCGCGCCCGACACGATGCACATCGTGCTCGACTACCCGTTCCCGCTCACCGATCGCGACTACGTGGCGAAGTACACCCGGTCGGTCGAGGGGGAGATCCGGCGGTACCGGTGGGACCCGGTGGTCCACCCCGGCGCCCCGGAGACGAACGACGCCGTCCGCCTGCCGCGGATGGCGGGAGAGTGGCGGCTCGAGCCGGCCGGAGCCGAGACCAAGGTCACGTACCTGTGGCAGGCCGAGATCGCGGGCTCGCTGCCGGCCGGCGCGTACGAGACCGCGCGGAAGACGGCCGGCAACGAGGCGATCAAGGACCTGGGCAAGGCGGCCGCCGCGGCGGACTGACCTACGCGAGCGCCGCGACCGGGCGGGGCTCGACCTCGAGCCACCGCCGACCCGCGACCCGCCACACCGCGAGCGCAGTGCCGACCACGATTTCGGCGCCGATCCCGGTCCACGCGCCGTACGCGCCCCACCCGAGCCCGAGCACGGCGACGCCGGCGACCGGCAGCTTCACCAGCCACGACGCGAGCAGCCCCGCCCGCATCGCGAACCGGGTGTCGCCGGCGCCGGTGAGCGCGCCGAACGTGACCACCATCACGCCGTCGACGACCTGGACCACGCCGTACAACACGAGGATCGGCGCCGCGATCGCCGCCACGTCCGGCGCGGCGCCGAACACCGCGACGAGCGCCCCGGGCGCGCCGACGAACACGCCGGCGGTGGTGGCCATCAGCGAGACGGCCTGCACCAGCCCGAGCCACAGCGCGCGCCGAGCGTCTTCGGGGCGCAGCGCGCCGACGTTCTGTGCCACCAGCACCGACACGGCCTCACCGAGCGCGTGGCACGGCAGGAACGAGGCCATCACCACCCGCACCACGATCACGTGCGCCGCCACGTGCGCCTCGCCCGCGCGCGCCAGCAGCGCCGCGAGCACCACGAACGCGCTCACGTCCAGCGCGTAGTGCACCCCGCTCGGGGCGCCGATCCGCCACAGCTCGCGCCACCCGTCGAGGGTGGGCCGAACCCGGGACCCCGCGGGGGCACCCTCCGGCGCGCCGAGCAGCCCGCGCGCGCGGAGCCCGACGTACCCGAGCCCGGCGGCGATCCCGAGCCCGGAGCCGATCGCGGCCCCGGCGATCCCGAGCGCGGGCACCGGGCCGAGCCCGAAGATCAACACCGGGTCGACCACCAGGTTCACCAGGTTCGCGAGCACGTGCGCGACCATCGCGGTGCGGGTGTCCCCCCGCCCCTGGAACGCGCTGTTGAGCGCGGTGAACACGAACATCAGCGGCGCGGCGGCGACCCGCCACCCGAAGTACGCGGCGCCGAGCCCGACCACCGCTTCGGACGCGCCCATCGCGCGCAAGCTCACCGCCCCGAGCGGGATGGTGGCGAGCACCACCAGGCCGCCCGCGAGGCCCACCCACAGCCCGAGCCACGCGAACCCGCGCGCGCCCTCGGGGTCGCCGGCGCCGGTGCGGTTCGCGACCAGCACCCGCACCCCCCCGAGCAGCCCCAGGGCGAACGCCTGAACCAAGTACACCAGCGTCGAGGCGAGCCCGATCGCGGCGAGCTCGGACGTGCCGAGCCACCCCACGTAGATCGAGTTCACCACCGACAACATGGTGTACGACACCATCTGCACCAGAATGGGCCACGCGAGCCCGAACAGACCACGATGAGACACAGGTACGAGCGCGCCCAAGGCGCACCTCCGTGCCGCGGGTCGCCCCGCGGCGGATGGGATCGAGCGTGTGACGCCGCGCGGGTGACCGCGCAAGCGCCGAGGACTCCGCAGGACGGAGTCCGGGACCGACGAACCGAGCAGGCTCCGCGAGCGGAGCCAGGAGCTCCGCAGGGCGGGAGCCCGAGGACCGACGCCTCGGGGGGCGCCGAACGACGAGGCGCCGAGGGGCGCCCGTGGGCTAGTGGCCGGAGAGCGGCGTCAGCCGCGGAGTGGGCAGGCCCAGATCCGCGAGTGGCCGATCGAAACGGAGGGCTTGGTACCGATGGAGTCGTTCATCGCCGCACCTCCGCAGGGCCGCGCAAAGAGCCCTGTAGGGGGGTCACTCGGCGCCCCGGAGGTGTAAAGCCCCCCACCCGCCGTTCTGTGGCCACGACCACAGTCGCGGGCGTCAGCGCCCGCGCTCCGCTACGTTCGCCCGGGAGGAGGGCAGATGTTGCTCGCGTGGATCGGGGCCGAGGCCCAGGCAGACCAGTGCGCGTGGATCACCAAGGCCCAGGCCGACGCCGCGGTGCGCAGGCTCACCCCGGGGTCGGAGTGGCTCCCGTGGTGCGAGCCGTGTGGCGACGCGATCCCCGCCCGCGCGAAGAAGGTGGGCCGGGCCACCGCGTCCCCGGTCGACTCCGGCGGGTTCTGGGAGGTGTCGATCGACGGCGCGCCGGTGGACCTGGCGTACACCTACGTCCACGACGGCGCCGACAAGGGGTTCACCAACCTGGCGCTGTTGTCCGACTGCCCCGCCACCGGGGTGACCCGCCGCACCCCGTGGCCCCCGACCACCGAGCACGCCGACCGCCTCGCGTCGTGGCTCGGCACCTACCAGCAGCCCCTGGTCCGGCTGAAGATCACCCAGTACTACGACGACCCGAACGGGCTCGCGATCCAGATCGACACCCCGACCGAGCACCCGTCGCAGGCGGCCACGCTGACCCTGATGTCGTACGCCGACATCGACGCGGACCCGGTGACGTTCGCGACCCCCCTCGGCGGGTGCAAGGTGCGCCTCGACCGTGCTCCAACCGGGGTCGTGTTGCATCCGGGGCCCGCGTGCGCAGGTCTGCTCGACGGGATCGCCGGCCCGTACCGCAAGGTGGGCCAGTAGCCGTAGGTTTCGCCCGCGGTCCTCCGGGGTGACATCGGCGCGACATCGGCGATTCACACCTGGCCGATACGGTCGAGACATGACCAAGCAGCGGCAGCGCCCCTCCCTCGACCCGGTCGAGGCCTCCCCGACCCTGTCCGACCCGGCGGAGGACCTCGGCAGCAACCGCGACCAGCAGGACAACCTGGGGACGACCCAGGTGCGGCCGACCGTCGTGGCCGACCCCTCCGACGACGACCCGCCGTGGTGGACCGACGAGGAGCCGGGCGCGCCGCGCCAGGTGGTGCTCGCCGAGCGCGCGGCCGGCCGGGGCGACTCGCTGCAGGCGGTGGCGGCGCTCACCGTGCTGGTCGACGACCCGGCTCAGCCGAAGCTCGCGACCGCCGAGGCGCAGATCTCGACCGGGGCCGCGGCGGTCGGGCTCCAGCTCGGCCGGTGGGCCGCCGCGCTGCGGGCGCTGCCCCCGGACGCCCGCCGGGGCTACGAGCGGGTGCTGGCCGCGAGCGCCGACCGGCGGACGTTCGACCAGGTCGTGGCCGCGATGGAGCAGCTGTCGGCCGCCGCCGAAGACGATCTGGCGGTGGTGGTGGCGTACCGCGCCGCCCGCGCCCCGCGCGACCCCGCAGCGGTCGCGGCCCTGGCGCGGCTGAGCCGGTCGTTCTCGCCCGACGAGATCGAGCGACAGGTCGCCGCCCGCTGGCTCGGCGCGCCCGACGAGGGTCTGGTCGCCCAGTCGTACGCCGACGCCCGCGCGCTGAACGAGGGCCCGGTCCGCCGCCCGTCGGACACCCGCGCCGGCGGCGGGTCCACCGGAGGTTCCACCGGAGGTTCCACCGGAGGTTCCACCGTGGACCTCGTCCCCTCCCCCACCCGCGCCGACGTCTCCGCCGACGCCAGCGGGCCGGTCGAGGGGTCGAGCGGCCGGATCGGGCCGTGGCGGTTCGCGGAGGCCGAGGTCGGGCGGGTCGCCGACGCCGCGCTGAACCGGACCGTGGGCGCGTGGCTGCTGGTGGCCGCCGGGGTGCCCCCGACCCTCGCCCAGTGGATCGTGACCACTCGCCCCGACGCGGTGGTCCCGCAGGCGAACGGCCCGGTGATCGGCCCGACCGCGCCGCAGGAGGTCCCCAAGGACGCAGCCACCTCCGACGGCGGGTTCCGCGGGTACGGCGTGCGCGGCGACGACGGGGCGCTGCTGTCGGCCGCGGCGATCCGCGGTCGGGTGAAGGACGGCGCGCTCACGATGGGGGTGGACCGCGCGTGGTTCGAGACCCACGTGCGCCCGCTGCTCGACAACCCCGAGATGGTGATGCTCGCCGGGGTCGAGCTGCAGGTCTCCGCGCTGCAGCAGACCTACGACGCCGAGGTCGCGAGCCTCGGGTACAAGTTGCCGGACGACCTGTGGAAGGTCCGCGGCAACCTGAAGCTCGCCCAGCTGTCGTCCGAGATCGCGCGGTGGTCGGAGCTCGCGCGGGGTCTGCGCACCGGCGAGGTCAACGCCGCCCGCCTGCTCGACCAGCAGGTGCGGGTGACCACCAAGCTCGAGCAGGCCCTGGTGTCGGCCGACGCCGAGCTGCGGACCGCGAACGACAAGATCGCGCGCGCCCCGACCGGTGAGTTCGGCGAGGTGTTGGTCAGCAGCGACGAGCGGCGGAACGTGGCCGAGCTCGAGGCGTGGCGCGACGCGCTGCAGCGCCAGCTCGACGGGCTGCGCGCCCGGCCCGACACCGTGTGGTTCCCCGACGCGCTGGGCGAGGTCGAGCAGGCGGTCGACGGCGGGCGCCGGTTCACCTCGACGCTGGCCGCCACCGGATACGCCGCGCGGGCCGGGCTCACCGAGGGGTGGGCGACGATCGGCCGGATCGACGCCGGGCTCGCCGACGGGGGCGCGTTCGTCGCCGGGTGGCTCGGGTGGGACCAGACGCGCGAGCTGCTCGACACGTTCTCGCGCCGCGCGTACGGCAAGATCGCGTCGCTCGAGCGCGACGCCGGGCAGGACACCGCGCTCGCCGAGCCGGTGCTCGGGCGGTTCGGGACCGAGGTGGTGAAGCTGCTCACGGTGACCGCGGTGCTCGCGCTGCCCACCCTCGGCACCGGGGTCGCCGGCGCGGCGGTCGGCGGGGCGGTCCGCGGGACCGCGATGGCCGCGCGGGTCGGGGCCGGCGCCGGCATGGCGACGTTCGGCGCCCTGTCGAACTCCGGGCGCGGCGCGGGCGCGATGACGTTCGGGGCCCTGTCGATGGGGCTGATGCCGCTGTTCGGCTCGGTCGGCTCGACCGGGGGTCAGCGTCTGCTGGCCGCGTTCCTCGGCAACGCCGTGCTCGACGGCCTCGGCAGCGTGGACGTGAGCGGCGCGTACAAGGTGCTGTCCGAGGGCGGCACCGCGCAGGAGGCGGCGCGGGTCGCGATCGCGTCGGTGAGCGTCGAGCGGATGCTCGCGAACGGGCTGGTCGGCGTGCTCACCGAGGCGGTGCTCCCCGCCGAGCGGCCGCAGCTGTACGTCGACCGCACCGGGCGCGCGCCGCGGTACTTCCGGCTCGACGGGGAGGCGCTGGTCGAGGTCCCGCGGGTCGGCACCGCCGAGGCGCAGGCCGCGGTGCCCCTGTCGGCGGCCGAGGTCGACGCGATCGGCCGCGGCACGACCCAGGTGCTGGACGGAGCCGCCGCCCGCCAGCAGACGATCGACGCGTTGACCCGGTCGAAGGCCGACACCGAGGCCGCGCTGGCGAAGGCGACCGACCCGGCGGAGAAGGCGGCGCTGGTGCAACAGCGCGACGCCGACGCGGCGCGGCTGCGGGTGCTCGACGCGGCGGCCCGCGGGGAGCCGCTGTCGGACGCGGCGGTGGTCGCGGCGGGGTTCGCGCCCGACGGGTACAGCCGGTCGGCGTCGGGGGAGTGGACCTGGCGCGAGGGGGTGGCGCGGGAGGCGCTCACCCGCCGGCTCGAGCGAACCGCGAAGGCGCGGGCCGAGGCGAAGGGGTACCGCGAGCTGCTCGATCAGATCGCGGCGGCGGAGAAGCGCCTGTTCACCGAGCGGAAGCGCACCGGCACGAACCGCGACCCGGTCCGGATCGACGCGCTGCGGCGGCAGCTGGTCGAGCTCGGCGAACAGGCCGGGGTGAAGCGCGCGGCGCTCGAGGCGGTGGTGACCGACGGCGGGGGGTTCGTGCCGGAGGGCACCGTGGTCGAGGTCGACCCGGGCGAGGTCGTCCGGTCGAACCTGCGCGGGGACGTGTTCGAGCCGGTGATCGGCGGCAGCCGGGTGACGCTGCAGCTCGGCGACGCCGACGCGATCCTCTCCTCGATCGTGCCCACGAAGTACGGCGGGGTCGGGCGCGGGCAGGGGGTGGACGTGGCGCTGGGGACGACCCGCACCCGCGGGGTGCTGCTGCCCACCGTGGAGGGGACCGCGCTGCCGTCCGCGAAGAACGCCACCTACGACCAGTTCCAGGCGTACCACCGACAGACCCGGGCCGCGATCGACGACGGGGTGATCCTCACCCAGTTCGAGGCCGACAACGTGGTGCTCGGGGACCGCACCGTCCGGTTCCGCGACTCGGTGCTGGTCACCCGCGAGTCGTTCGAGGCCACCCTGAAGAAGCTCAGCGGCGACCTGCCGCCGGCGAAGGTGGAAGCCGAGTGGGCCAGCGCGCGCGAGCGGTTCGAGGCCAAGGTCACCGAGCACCGCAAGCGGCTCGAGTCCCTGCTGCTCCAGGAGCAGGCGCAGCCCCTCGGCACCAAGGCCGCGACCGCCGAACAGCTCCAGTGGGACCGCAAGGAGACCGAGCGGATCGCGAAGGACGGCGAGTCGTGGGGCAACAACAAGGACGAGGGCACGTGCCTGTCGGTGGCGATGCGCAACGCGATCGCCGCCCAGCGCGCCGGCCTCCAGGCGTACGTGCTCCACTTCGACGGGGTGGTCGGCGGTGAGAAGGTCGCGCACGCAGTCACCGCGATCGTGCAGGCCGACGGCTCGATGCTGTACGTGTCGTGGGGCCGGGTCGAGCGCGACTGGCAAACGTTCGCCAAGGAGGTGTTCGGCGACACCGCGACCCCGTCCGGGACCTGGTTCACGGTGCGCGACCACGTGGACATGACCCAGAAGCGCGGGTGGTCCTACGACCTGCCGTGAGCGGCGCTCACCACACCGCCACGTCGTGCTCGACCGGCTCACACGGCGGGGTCGGGAGCCCGGGCTCGACCTCCTGCGTCGGGCACCCGAGCGCCACCAGCGCCCCGTGGGGCACCTCCCCCGGGGACAGGTGCACCAGCACCTCGAGCGACGCGGTGAACGGGCCGTCGAACGCGTCGTCGAGCAGCGCGTGGGGGTCGATCGAGCCGCCGATCCGGTCCTCGGGCAGCTTCACGTCCACCGAGCCGCCCCCGCCCGGCGCGAGCCCGATCGACGGGGCGGCGAACGCCTCGTCCAGCGCCCCGTCACTCGACACCGCGGTGCCCACCAGCCCCACGTCGACCGACGGGGCCGGGCACGACTCGCCCGGACGCTTGGGCTCCGCAGTGCGGAACACGATCGGGCCGCCGTCCCACTCGAGGTCCACCGCGAGGGTCGCGTCGCCGCCGTCGTTCCAGCTCGGCGCGACCACGGCCGACAACACCAGCGCGCCGAGCAGCGACCCCGCCGACGACCCGTCGTCGAACACCCCCTCGTCGACCGCGACCTCACGATCCTCGAACAGACAGGGCATGTCGACCGCCACGTCCTCCTCGCCGACCTGCACCCCACCGTCCACCGGGAAGCAACCCGCCACCGACAGCCAAACGATCGCTCGCATTCGCCCTCCGTTCCATGCCGCACCCTCAACCTGCCCCCGCCGGCCCGGCGCGGCCACCGCCAGT
The DNA here is from genome assembly GCA_040080105.1 of Myxococcota bacterium. Classification (GTDB taxonomy): domain Bacteria; phylum Myxococcota_A; class UBA796; order UBA796; genus JACKER01. Next base: position 8,467 of record JBEBJC010000033.1, on the reverse strand, counting down.
TGCCCGAAGGTGCACCTTTTCATCCCCCTGAGTCGCAGGGTGTGGTGCGAAAACGAGAAACACGGACCTGAAACACGGTCGGATCGTTTCGGATCGTTCCGACGTCCGGACCCGCCCGAATGGCTCGGATAGGCCCAGCGCCGAGGTGCGGGATGGACGAGATCGAGTGGTTCCCGGAGGCGTTGCGGGAGGAGTGGACGGCCCGGTGGCAGCAGGAGTGGGCGTCTGCCCATTGGAACGAGGGGTTCGTCGCGGCCGGGGCGGCGGCGTCCGACGCGTGGGTGGTGGCCGGGGTGGCCGGCGTCCGGCGCCGGCGGCTGTCCGAGGCGCCGTGTCCGCTGGTGGTGCTCGAGCACCCCGAGCTCGGCCACGCGCTGCTTCCGTCGCTGGTGTTCCCGCCGATGGCGATGATCCGCGCGGCGGACCTGACCCGGGCGCTCGCCGACTACCGCCAGCCGTCGCGGCCGGCGTGGGCGCTGCCGGGTCGGTACCGGGTGTGCGTGCCGCTCGAGCTCGAGTCGGTGGACGCGATCGCGTCGACGCTCGAGGCGGTCGAGCCGTGGATGGACGACACCTGGTACGGCTCGGCGCACGACGACGATCCGTACGACGCGATGGGCGACCCGCCGCGCCAGATCGACCGGATCCTCGCCCGGCGCACCGCGCTGGACCAGCACCCGAACCGGGTCGACAGCTGGTCGGTGCGCACGCTGTGGTCGCGGTCGGTGGTCCGGATCGAGCAGCACCCGCACCAGCTGTGGGTGTTCCACGTGAGCTACCCGCCCGTGGGCACCGATCCCGACGCGGCGGTGCGGCTGTCCGGGTCGACCGGGTTCCCCGCCGACCTGCCGATCGACGTGGTGCCGTGCCTGCTGCGGACGTCGTCGCTGTTCCCGTGTGACACGGTGCGCGGCGCGTTCGACCACCCGCCCGAGCCGTACACGCTGGCGGTCGGGTGCGCGCTGGCCCACGGCGACCCCGGGCTCGCCGACCCGCTCGACCGGTACGCGACCACGTTCGCCGGCACCGAGCACGAGGCGCTGGCGGTGGACATCCTCGCGAACTTCGACCGGTGGTCGGCGGTGGCGCGGCTGGGGGTGGCGTCGGCCGGCGCCCGGTCCGCGGCCGAGGACCACCTCGGGGGTGAGGCATGAGCGCGGTGTGGGTGCCGAGCCGCCCGGTCACCGCGGCGGAGTGGAACGCACGCGCGGGAGCGCCGACCGAGGTGCCGTGCACCGGCGGGATCGTGCGGCTCTCCGCGGGTCGGATCTCGCTGTCGACGTTCGAGGCGGAGGGCGTCCAGCTGATCGTCGGCGACGGCGACGCGTTGGACGGGGCGTTCGGGGCCGTCCCCCTGCGCGACGCGCTCGGCGCGGCCGACCCGATCCGTGCGATCGGCCTCGCCGCCGCCGGCGCGCGGGTCGGCGACGACGCGGGCCGGGACGTGTTGGTCGCGGCTCTCGTACACGACGATCCGCTGCTGCGGCGGCTGGCAGCGCGGTTCGCGTGGGTGCTCGGCGCCGAGGCGCTCCCCGCCGTGCTCGCGGCGGCGGAGCGATTCCCCGACGTGCGATCGGGCGCCGAGCAGCTCGCGCTCCAGGTCGCGGAGGCGGCCGCGGGGACCCTCGGGGACCTGCCGACCACCGACTCGCTCGTCCTCGGCCGCCGGGCCCACGAAGCCGCGCTGGCGGGGCAGACCGTGCGGGCGCGCCGGGCGGCCGAGGCGCTGCTCGAGCAGTCACCGGCCGACACCCGCGGGATCTTCGCGCTCGGCGTGGCGCTCGCCGACGAGGACCCGATCCTCGCCGCGTTCCTGCTCGGAGCGGTGTCGACCGCCCGCGGGTACGAGGACGACGCGCCGCTCGAGTTCCCGGACGCGGCCGAGCGGAGTGCCGCCGCGCTGCGCGGCGCCGGCGAGGCGTCGGAGGGCACCGTCGACCGGATGGTGTCGTTCGTCACCGCGTGGGAGCGCGGGTCACCCGAGCTGTCGTACCGAGGGGCCGCGGCGGTGATCGGGCGGGTGCCCGCGCTCGAGCCGCTGCTCCGGTTCCTGATCGCCGCGTGGACCAACGACCTCCACGGGCTCGAGGCCGCGACCCGGGCCGCCCCGGGGGTGCCCACGTTCCGCGACCGGTGGCTGTTGGTGCTCGACGAGTCCGAGCCGGAGCGGGCCGACCGCGAGCGGGGCGAGTGGCTCGCGCGGTTCGCGCCCCCGACCGGGGCCGACGCGCGGCTCGACGAGGCCGTGCGCGGGTTCGGCGCGCCGCTCGGGCCGTCGGTGGTGCTGCGCCGCCGCGCCGAGCGCGCGTACGCCCGGGAGGACCGCGACGCTGCCCTCGCGTTCGCCGAGCAGGCGCTGGCGCTCGACCCCGACGACGTCGACGCGCACCAGGTCCGCGCGCTGGCGCTGACGTTCTCGCACCGGTACCCCGAGGCGATCGACGCGTACGCCGCCACCGTCGCCGCGATGGACCGCGCGTACGACGACCCCGACTCGGTGGTGTTCTCCGACCCGCGCCCGCAGATGTGGCTGAACCGGGCGTGCTGCGAGGTGCGCGCCGACCGGCGGGCCGACGCGCTCGACTCGCTGCGGCGCGCGGTGCGGGGCGACGAGGACAAGGCCGAGTCGGCGGCGGAGGACGACTGGCTCGCCCCCCTGTGGGACGACCCGGAGTTCCGCGCGATCGTCGCGCGGGAGCCCGAGGCGCTGGTGCTCGCCGCGCACCGCACCGCCGCGCACGCGGTGGGGGTGCTCGCGCGCGCCCTCGACGCCGAGAACGGCGGGGATCTGGCGGAGGCCGCGGCCCTCGCGCTCGAGGCGGCGACCGCGGCCGCGGCGGCGGGGGAGCCGGCGGTGCGCGCGGAGGCGCTCGCGCGGCGCGGGCGGGCGCTCGCGTTCCTCGGCCGGATCGACGAGGGGCTGCAGTGCCTGGCCGACGCGACCGAGTTCGACCCGTCGGTGCCGGCCCGGGTGCGCGGCGACGTGTACGCGCAGCTCGGGGTGGTGCACCAGCTCCGCGGCGCGCCGTCCGCGGCCCGCGACGCGTACCTGCAGGCCACGGCCGAGCGCGAGGCGACCGGCGACCCGCTGCTGGTCGCGCGCAGCCAGCTCACGCTGTCCGCGCTCGAGCTCGAGCTCGGCCAGGTCGACGCAGCGTCGGCCCGGGTGGAGGCCGCGCTGCCCGTGTTGCGGGCCGCGGTCGAGGCGGGGGCCCCGCCGAACGTACACGACGACCTCGCGTCGGCGTGGATCCGGTCCGCGGCGATAGCGCTCGCCCGGCGGCGCCCGGACGACGCGACGTCCGCGCTCGAGCAGGCGGTGGAGGGGCTGGAGCGGCTCGCGGCCGCCGGCGCCCCGCCCCTCGGCTCGCTGGTCGACGCGGTGATCGCGCTGTGCGACGCGGCCCCGCAGGTCCGCGCCCGCGCCGAGGCGCTGCGGTCGGGCGGCGCCGCGGAGGGTCGGGTCCACGCGCTGTTCCGGACCGTGTCGACGGCGGTGGCCGGGTGGCGGGTCGCCGGCGTCGACGACGCGAGGATCGCCGGGTGGCTGTGCGACGCGCTCGCCGGGCGCGGGCTGCCGCCCGAGGCCGAGGGGGTGCTCGGCCCGGTTCGGACCCTGTTCGGCGAGCTCGCCGCCCGCGAGCCCACCGTGCTCGTGTCGGGCCCGCTCGGGGCCGAGCTCGCCCGGGACGACCTCGACGGCGCGCTGGTCCAGCTGCGCGACCTGTTCGCCGCCGTCGGGTAGCGTCCGGGGATCAGCACCTCGAGCCACGGGGTACGGTGCGAAAATGAGAGACATGGAGCAGGAGGCGCGGGAGCTGCTGCGCGCGATCCGAGGTCCTCGGTCGCAGATCGCGTTCTGCCGCCGGCTCGGGTACACGTCGAACGTGGCGACCGACTGGGAGGCCGGCCGGCGGTTCCCGGACGCGGCGGAGGCCCTGCGGGCGGCCGAGCTGTGCGGGATCGACGTCGGCGCGGCGCTGCGGAGGTTCCACCCGTCAGCGGGGGCCGCGTGGGCCACCGACGGGCTCGGGGGCTGGCTGCGCGCGCTGCGCGGCAGCACCTCCCACGTGTTCCTCGCCGCCACCTGCGGGGCGAGCCGGCACCAGGTCGGCCGGTGGCTGCGGGGCGACGCGGTGCCGCGGGTCCCGCAGTGGCTGCAGCTGGTCGACGCGTGCACCGGGCGGATGCCCGACCTGGTCGCGGCGCTGGTCGACGTGGGCCAGGTGCCGACGGTCGCGGCGGCGGCCGAGGCGCGCCGGCGCGCGAGCCGCCTCGTGTACGACGCGCCGTGGACGCCCGCGGTGATCACGCTGCTCGCGACCGCGCCCTCGGGCACGGTCGGGGCGCTCGCGGGTCGGCTCGGCCTCGACCCGGCCGCGCTCGACCCGGCGGTCGAGGCGCTCGTCGCCGCTGGGATCGTCGCGCGCGACGGAGGGGCGCTGCGGCTGGTGGCGCCGCTCACCAGCTCGGCGCGCGGCTCGGACGACGACGGGCACCGGGTGCGCACCCACTGGGCCGAGGTGTCGCGCCGGCGCCTGCACGCCCGCGGGCCCGGCGACGTGTTCGGGTTCGACGTGTTCGCGGTGTCGCGGGCCGACCTCGAGCGGATCAAGGAGCGGTACCTCGCGTTCTACCGGGAGGTGCGCGCCACGGTGGCGGCGTCGGAGCCGGTGGAGACGGCGGGGATGCTGGTGGTCCACCTGTTCGACTGGGGCGGTCTGGACGCGGACGACAGTTTCGCGGAACCGTCACGGCCGACCGCGGTCTGACCCGTCGTCCCAAGACCGTCTCCCCTCTTGCCGAGGAGCCAGGGCATGTCCGTCCGATCCGTGGGCCTGCCGGTGTGGTGGCTCGTGTTGTCCTTGTCGTTCGCGGCCCCTGCGGCGGCAGCGCCCGAGCGCCCGTCGCGCGACCGTGCCGCTCCGGCGACGCTCGACCCGGCGGCGGAGGTGAACCAGCTCGAGGGGATCGCCGCGCTGGAGGCCCTGCTGGCGAAGCCCGACCTGGACGCCGACACCCGGGCGGACGTGATGCTCCGCCTGGCCGAGGCCGGCTTCGACCGAGGGCGGACGCTGTTCTTGCGCGAGATGGAGGCGTACGTGCGTCAGTCCGACGCGTGCGCCGACCAGGGCTCGGGCGGCTGCGGCGCCCACCGGCCGCAGGAGGACCACACGGAGTCGCGCGCGTGGCAACAGCGGTCGGTCCAGCTGTACCAGGCGATCGTGCGGGAGCACCCGCGGTACGCGCGGGCCGACCAGGCGCTGTTCTTCCTGGGGTCGTCACTCGCGGACCTGGGCCGCGCGCGGGAGTCGGCCGACGCGTTCGCGCAGCTGGTCCGTAGCTACCCCCGCTCGGACTACGCCGCCGACGCGTACGTGCAGCTCGGCGAGCACTACCTCGAGGTCGAGCACGACCCGGCCCGCGCGCTGTCGGCGTACCAGAAGGCCGCGAGCTGGCCCGACCACCCGATGGCGGCCTACGCGTCGTACAAGCTCGGGTGGTGCTACTACAACGTCGGGGCGTACGACGAGGCGATCCGCGCGCTGCAGCGGGTGGTCGAGACCGGGTCGCAGCTGCAGCTGCAGCAGGAGGCCCTGCACGACCTGGTGCGGTTCTTCGCCGACGCGGACCAGGAGCAGCGCGCGATCGCGTACTTCGCCCACTTGGGGCGCCCGGAGCTCACCCGCCCGCTGTTGCGGGCCCTGGCGGAAACCTTGGCCGAACAAGGCAAGGACCAACGGGCGATCGAGACGTACCGGCGCCTGATCCTCGACGACCCGCTGGCGGAGGACGCACCGGACGCGCAGCTCGCGATCGTGGCGGCGTACGCCCGGCTGGGCCTGCGCGGGGACCAGCTCGCGCAGCTCGAGCGGGCGCGCGCGGACTACGGCCCGGGAAGCTCGTGGGCGGCGGGGGTCGACCCGGACGCGGTCGCGGGCGCTCGGACGCGGCTCGCGGCGGAGCTCGGGCGCGCCGCGTTCGAGTTCCACGCCGAGGCGCGGGAGCTCCCCGAGGCCGCCGACTCGTACGAGTTCGCCGGCGCAGCCTACCGGGCGTACCTCGAGGCGTTCCCCACCGAGCCCGGCGCGTACGACGTTCACTACGGGTACGGGGAGCTGCTGTACCACCTCGAGGACTTCGAGGGCGCGTTCCGCGAGTACACCGCCGTGGTGGCGCTCGACCCGGGTGGAGAGCGGTCGAAGTTCTGCGCCGAGTCCGCGATGTTCGCCGCCCGGGCGCTGGTCGACCGCGAGGCCCGCCGGGCGCCCGCCGCGGCCGGCACCACCGAGCCCACGCCGCTCACCGAGTGGGACCAGCGGTTCGTCGACGCCTGCCTGGCGTACGCGCGGGCGTACCCGAGCGACGACAAGGCCGTGAGCGCGCTGTACCAGGCGGCGTACCTGCTGTACGACCACCGCCGATTCGCCGACGCGTCGGCGCAGTTCCACGCGGTCGTGGCGCTCGACCCGCGGTCGAACGAGGCGACGCTCGCCGCGAACCTGATCCTCGACACGCTGGCGCTGCACCAGGACTGGGACGGCCTGCGCCGGACCGCGGTGGAGTTCCGCGATCGGCAGGGCCTCGGAGACGCCGCGTTCCACCGCGAGATGGACGACATCGCCCTCAACGCCTCGTTCAAGCAGATCGAGGCGGCGGCGGAGGGCGGTGGAGACCTCGGGGCGGCGGCCGACGCGTACGTGCGGTTCTCGGAGGCCTTCCTACTCGACGGCCTCGGCTCCGCGGCCTCCCCCGACGCGTCGCTCGCGGCGCGGGCGCTGAACAACGCGGCCGCGCACTACACCGAGGTCGGGCGACTGGCCGACGCGATCCGCGCGCGCCGACAGCTGGTCGAGGACCCGCGGTTCGGCCCCCGGGGCGAGTACTACTACGAACAGCTCGGGCCGCTCGGTTACGCGTACGAGTCGACGGCGGCGTTCGGCGACGCTGCGTCGACCTACGAGGCGCTGTGGGCCGCGACCCCCGCGCAGGTGCGGAAGCCCGAGAACGCCGCGAGGCGGGCCGAGCTGTCGGCGCGCGCGGCCGACGCGTTGTACTCGGCCGCCGTGCTCCGAGCCGCCCTCGGGCACACCGACGACGCCGTCGCGGACTACCTGGCGTTCGTAGACGCGAACCCTCGCGACGCCCGCGTGCCGGACATCCTGATCCGGGTGGGGCAGCTGCACGCGCAGGACGGCCGCTGGCAGGCAGCGGCGCGCCAGTACCGCCAGGCGTTCGACAGCCCGCCGCCGGGCGCCCCACCGGAGTACGCAACCTACGCCCGGCTGCTGTACGGCCGGGCGCTGGAGGCGCTCGGCGAGACCGAGCAGCGGCTCGCCATCTACCGCCAGACGGTGGCCCGGTACGACGCCGCCGGCGCGACCGAGGCGGAGACCGCGCTCGTGGCCGAGATGATGTACGCGCTCGCCCAGCCGGCGCTCGAGCGGTACCGGGGGATGGAGATCTCGGGGGCGGGGCCGGGCGCGAGCCGCGCCGCCGAGGACGCCGCGCTGGTCGGCTCACTGGCGCGGAAGGCGGCCGCGCAGGTGGAGCTCGAGCGCGCGTTCAGCGAGGTCGTGGCGACCGGCGCGGGCGAGTGGGGCGTGGCGTCACTCGTCGCGCTCGGGCAGGTGTACGAGGACATGGCCCGAGCGCTGGTCGAGGGCGACGCCCCGTCGTACCTGTCGGACGAGCAGCTCGCGCTGTACGGTTCGGCGCTGCGCGACCGCGCGTACCTGCAGCAGGAGCGCGCCGCGGGCGCGTACCGGCTCGCGCTCGAGAAGGGCCACGAGCTGAACTTGTACGACGCGTCGGCCAGCGTCGCCCTGGCGCGCCTCGCAGCGCTGCGCCCCGAGGACTCTCCGGCGCCGACCGAGCGCCTGGTCGAGCCGCAGTTCACCTCGGCGACCGCGGCGGCGGCTTATCCACTCGAGACCGGCGAGGTTACGATCGGCCGATGACCACCCCCCACGACGGTCGTTGCACCTGCGGCCACGTCCGGTTCCGCCTCCACGTCGACCCGATGTTCGTGCACGCGTGCCACTGCACCTGGTGCCAGCGCGAGACCGGCGCTGCGTTCGCCTGGAACGCGATGGTCGAGGCAGACCAGGTGGAGCTGCTCGGCGGCGAGGTGGAGCGGGTGGACACCCCGTCGGCGAGCGGGCGCGGCCAGGTGGTGGCGCGGTGCCCGCAGTGCCGGATCGCGGTGTGGAGCAACTACGGGGGGCGGGGCGACATCGTGCGGTTCGTGCGGGTCGGCGCGCTGGAGGACCCGAGCCGGTGCCCGCCCGACGCGCACATCTTCGTGAGCACCAAGGCGCGGTGGCTCGCGCTGCCGGAGGGCGCCCGCGCGTTCGACGAGTTCTACGATCGGGCCGCGGTGTGGCCGGAGGTGAGCCAGCAGCGCCTGCGCGACGTGATGGCCCGCCACGCCCCCCGGAAGTAGAAGCGGCACGCCCCCCCGGAG
>JBEBJC010000730.1:0-4584 GCA_040080105.1 Myxococcota bacterium | reverse complement strand
ATACCAGGGGGAGTTCTACGACCACTGGTACCGGTTCCTCCGGGTGTACCTGCCGATCGGGCTGGTGGTGGGCGTCGGGTACACCGCCGCGCTCGACGGGTGGCTGGTCGAGCCGCGCGACGCGTACTGGCACCTCGGCGCGTGGCTGACCGGCCGCGGCGCCGACGTCGACCGGTCGAGGGTGTGGGACCTGCTGCGGACCTGGGTGATCAAGGGGTACTTCGCCCCGCTGATGTACACCTACGCGATCCGGGACGTGGTCGACCTGCGCGCGGTCGTCGCGTCCGACCGGGTGTGGTTCCTGTACGCGTTCGACGGCCTGTGGAACCTCGGGTTCCTGGTCGACGTGGTGTTCCCCACCGTCGGGTACCTGGTGACGTTCCGCCCGCTCGACACCCACGTCCGCAGCGCCGAGCCGACGATGCGCGGATGGGTGGTCGCCCTGGTGTGCTACCAGCCGTTCTTCGACCTCGTCTCTCGGCAATACCTGAAGTACGAGGGCGGGTTCTTCTGGGGGAACTGGCTCGACCCGTACCCGCCGGTGAAGTGGGCGTGGGGGGCGGTGATCCTGGCGTTGCTCTTCGTGTTCGTCGGGTCGACCGTCGCGTTCGGGCTCCGGTTCTCCAACCTGACCCACCGCGGCGTCGTCACGACCGGGTTCTACCGGTGGACCCGCCACCCGGCGTACGTGTCGAAGTGCGCGTCGTACTGGCTGATCTTCGTCCCGTTCGTCCCGCGCGGCAGCGCGTACGAGGTCGTGCGCGACTGCACCTGGCTCGGCGCGCTGTGCGTGGTGTACTGGCTCCGGGCGAAGACCGAGGAGCGCCACCTGTCGCGCGACCCGGCGTACGTCGCCTACGCGACCGCGATGAACGACCGGTCGGTGTTCGCCCCGCTCGGCCGGTGGTTCCCGGCGCTCCGGTACCAGCCGCCCACCGGGTAGACCCCGACCACGACATCTGGGGGGCGCGTCCGGCCGACGGGACGCCACCCGGAGCGCCGCGCCCGACGGACGACGCGCGGATCCCATGCGATCGGGCAGGGCGGGCGCGTCCGGCCGGGGTCGCTCCCGGGGTCGCGGCCGATCCTCCTCCGCAGCCTCCTCGCCGACCCCTGCTCGGGGTCTCCTCCGGCGGCCGCTCCGTCCTCGCTCCGCTCGGACCGCCTCCGGCGCCCTCCGCGTCCCTCGCGGGGGCAGGCCCGGTCTGCGCGGCACGCGTCTAGCCTCAGCCGCCGGAGCCGGCCCCGCCGCTGCTGCCCGACGACGAGCCGGACGAGCCACTCGAGCCCGACGAGCTCGATCCGCTCGACCCCGACGACCCGGGGCCAGCCGACGTGTCGGTCGACGTCGACACCGAGGCCGACGTACACCCGATCTCTCCATGGATCTACGGCGACAACGGCGCCGAGTTCGACACCTGGGGCGCCCACCTCACGCTCGGCCGCTCCGGCGGCAACCGCCTCACCGCGTACAACTGGGAGAACAACGCGAGCAACGCCGGCACCGACTGGTACAACCAGAACGACGGGTACCTCGGTGGGGGCGAGGTGCCCGGCGAGGCGGTGCGGCCGTGGGTCCAGGCCGCGCGCGACCACGGCGCCGGGTACGTCGTGACCGTGCCGATCCAGGGGTATGTCGCGGCGGACAAGGACGGCGACGGGGACGTGGGCGCGACCCCGAACTACCTCGACGCGCGGTTCCACCCGTCGGTCTCGACCAAGGGAGCGCCGTTCGACGCGAGCCCGGACCCCGACGACGGCATCGTGTACCAGGACGAGTTCGTCGCGTGGCTGCTCGACACCTTCCCCGGCGCGACCGACGGCTCCGAGCCGCCGATCTTGTTCTCACTCGACAACGAGCCCGACCTGTGGGCGTCGACCCACCCGCGGATCCACCCCGACCCGGTCCGGTACGACGAGCTCGTGGCCGACACCATCGACTACGGCGGCGCGATCAAGGCGGTGGACCCGGCGGCGATCGTGATGGGTCCGGTGAGCTACGGGTGGTACGGCTACCTGACGCTGCAGGACGCCCCCGACCAGGCCGGCCGCGACTTCCTCGACACCTGGCTCGCCGAGATGGCCGCCGCGGAGGCCGACGCCGGCCAGCGGTTGGTCGACGTGATGGACCTGCACTGGTACCCCGAGGCCACCGACGGCGCCTATGGCCCGCGGATCACCGACGACGGCGCAGGGGCCTCACTCGCGGCGGCCCGAGTCCAGACCCCGCGGTCGCTGTGGGACGACACCTACACCGAGACCAGCTGGATCACCCAGTGGTCGACCTACGGCCCGATCGCGTTGATCCCGAGGATGAAGGAGAAGATCGCCGCGAACTACCCAGGGACGGAGCTGGCGTTCACCGAGTACTACTACGGCGGCGGAGACGACATCTCGGGGGGGCTGGCCGAGGCCGACGTGTTGGGGATCTTCGGCGCGTTCGACGTGTACGCGGCCACGCTGTGGCACCTCGGCGGCACCGACGACTCGTACATCCACGCCGCGTACGACCTGTACCGGGACTTCGACGGCGCAGGGAGCGCGTTCGGCGCCACCTCGGTGTCGGCGACGACCTCGGACCGCGAGGCGGCGAGCGCGTGGGCCAGCGTCGAGGGTGACGCGGTGTACGTGGTGCTGATCAACAAGGACACGTCGGACCACACGTTCGGCCTGCGGGTGTGGAACCCGCTGCTGCTCACCACCGCCACCCCGTACGCGCTCGGCCCGGACGCGGCGCGGGTGGTCCCCGGGGCGCCGATCCCGATCTCGGCGACGAACGCGCTGTCCCTCACCGTGCCCGCGCGCACGGCGGAGCTGGTGGTCCTGACGCCGTGAGCCGAGTCGGCCTCGATCGCCGATGGTGAGCTGATCTTCGCTCACCGCGGGTCCCAACGCCCGGCGCGCCGTCTCTGCCCTTCGATCTCGGCACCGCGCGGGCCGACCACGGCGACTACGTGCCGTTCGTGCTGGCCTTCAACGTCGCGAGCGGGTTCGCGTACGTGGCGGCGGGGGTCGGGGGGTCGGCTCACGCCAGCGGCGCCCACACCTCGGTCCTGAGCAGCCGCTCGTCCGTCGTCTCGGGCGGGTGGAGGTAGGTCTCGAGGCACGGCCCGTCCGCGAGCGCCCGGCCGGTGGTCACGAACCACCCGCCGACCAGCCGCAGGTAGGTCTCGCTCAACGTCGCGTAGCTCCCCTCGTGCAGCGCGACCGCCCACCGGCCGGCCGGCAGCACGCCGTCGCGCAGGGGCGCAGGCGCCGGCCTGGCGTGGTCACACACCAGCCCCACGTCGAACCGGACCCGACCCGGCGGCGTGATCTCGGGGTCGTCGGGGTACCGGCCCACGAGGGTCTCCGACCCGGAGTACAAGCCGGCGTCCCGCGCCAGGGTCACCAACGCCACCCACGCCGGCCCGACGTCGGCGAACGTCCCGGTCCCGCGCAGGTGCACGAACCGACGCGCGCGGGTGGTCCGGAGCTGCACCTCGGGGACCGCCATCCGCCCCGAGGCCCGCAGCGTCTCGATCCTGGCGCCGTCGTGCCCGCGGAACACCTGGGGCGGCTCGCCGAACCGCGCGGCGAACGCGCGGGTGAACGCCTCGTGCGACGAGAAGCCGGCCTGGAACGCAACCTCGGTGACGGAGTCGTCGGTCGCCCGCAGGCGCCGCGCCGCGCGCTCCAGCCGCAGCCGGCGGACACACTCCATCACCGACTCCCCGGTGACGCCGCGAAACACGCGGTGGAAGTGGTACCCGGAGAAGTGGGCCACCCGCGCGAGGCGGGCCGGAGACAGCTCCTCGTCGAGGTGCCGCTCGACGTAGGTCAGCACCTGGTCGATCCGGGCCTCGTAGTCGCAGCGGGTGGCCTCCCGGGTCATTCGCCGCCGATCCCCACGAGCACCTCCGCAGCGACCGGTCGGCCGTCGGCGGCGAACCGCCACCGCTCGAGGTCGGCCACGAACCCGCGGTCGAGGGTGCGGCGCCACACGTCGGTCCACGCCTCCTGGACCGCAGGGATCGAGCCGTCGGTCGCGAACCTCACGTACCGTTGGGCCGGGACGGTCACCACCTCGGCGTCGGGCGGCGGGCCCTCCACCTCGGGCCGGCCCACGGTGACGGTCACCCGGAACTTCGCTCCTTCGACGGCGTAGCGGTGGTACACGGCCCAGGTGTCCCGGTCCGAGCGCACCAGACCCAGCGCCGCGGCCCGGCCCCAGAGCGCCGGGATGTCCTCGGCCTGCCGATCGCTGTCGGTGTCACACGACACCCCGGTGATGTGGAACGTCTCGAGCTCGGTCGTGTCCATCGGGTCCTCCTGCCCCGAAACGTACGAGGGGGCCCCACCATCGGCTTGACCGCCCGTGCGGAGTTTCGGGTCCTGGCGGCGGGCGATAGGGGCAGGCCCAGGAGCTCGAATGGAACAGGGACCGGACATCGGCGTGTTGTCGGCCGACGAAGCGCTCGGGGCGGTCGACGCGCTGACCGACGTCCTGGTGGACTGCGTGGAGGGCGGCGCGTCGGTCGGGTTCGTGCAGCCGATCCACCGCGAGCGGATGGTGGCGTTCTGGAGAGGGGTCGCCGGCGGGGT
>JBEBJC010000729.1:0-4591 GCA_040080105.1 Myxococcota bacterium | reverse complement strand
GTACGGCCCCACGTGCCGCAGCGCCAGCGCGCGCTCCGGGGGGCGCACCTCGACCCGGGCGAACGAATCGGGCGGTGACGGCGCCGGCGCCGGCGGAGACTCGGACCGGTACCTCGCAGGTGGGACGCCGAACAGGCCAGTGAACGCCCGGGTGAACCCTTCGTGGCTGTCGAAGCCTGCCTCGAGCGCGACCTCGACGATCCTGCGCTCGTCGCCGCGGAGCCGGCGGGCGGCCCGCTCGAGCCGCAGCCGGCGCGCGTGCGCGATCACCGATTCGCCGACGACGGCCCGGAACACCCGGTGGAAGTGGAACTCGGACAGCCCGGCGACCTCGGCGAGCTCCGCCGCCGTGGCGGGACGGGCGTCGAGGTGGCGCTCGAGGTGGGCGACCGCGCGCGCGATCCGAGCTCGGTGGAGGGCGAACAGACCAGTGGCTGCCATCCCGCTAGGTTACCGCCGGGCCGGGCGACGTCCTTGACCGATCCTGCTCGACGTGATCAGCGGGTGATCGACGCGATCACCTCCGAGCAGGTCGCTGCGAACTCGCCGAGCAGCGCCACCCGCGGCGAGGACGGTCGCCACACCAGCCGGACGGTGCGGCTCGGCGCCGCCCCCAGCAGGGGCACCACCCGGATCGCCGCGTGGCGCACCTCGACCCGCAGGGCGCTGGCTGGGAGCAGCGTGACCTGTCTTGCGCGAACCGGACGCCGGATTCGCTTGGAGCACCCGACTGGATCCGCTTTCGGACCCTTCGCTTGGACGGACTCGACGAGCCTACACCGGCGTGGGCACGAACACGCCGAGCGCGAACCAGCTCATGCTGAGGTAGACACCACGCCCGCGGTCCATCCCGGCCATCACCGCCCCCATGAGCGCCACGAACCCCCCGGCTGCGGAGACGAACGGAGCCGCCGGACCGGTCACCGGCCCGATCGCCGCCACGATCGCCCCCGCGGTGTCGGCCGCCGCCACCGCTCCGGCAAGGTCCTCGTGCGAGATCTCGATGTGGAAGCCCCACCAGAAGGCCCGCACTACGGTCCCACCGCGAGGGGCCGGACCTGGGGGGACAGCCGAGACCTCAGCCACATCCGGTGGAAGCACCTTCCGCGCCCCTTCGGCAGCCGCGGCCTCGAACTTCGCGCGGACCTTCGGGTCGGCGAGGCCAGCAGACAGGATGCGCAGCCCGTCGACCTCGGTGGAGTACGACATCGCGAACGGACGCATCTTCTCGAACGCCGGGTCGGCGCGGAGGGTGAAGTAGTTGGGCGATTGATCGGACGGCATCCGCTGCCGGACCTGGCGCAAGAACCCGGGCTGATCTCCGGCGTACTGGCCGCGGTTCCACACCCTCAGCAGCTGGGACGTGAACAGGCCGTTGAAGGTGCCGTCTGCGGAGAGCTGGTTGTCCTGACACCCGGACATGAGGATCACCGACGCGGCGACGTCGGACGCTCGCTTCAGCACCTTCGCCCGAAGTCCATCGTAAAACTGCTGGTTCCGAAGGTAGGTCGCAGAGGCCACCTCCGGCGGCATCACCCGGTAGCCCGTCAGGTCTCGCGGGGCAGCCCCCTTCATCTTGACGACTGTGCCGCTGTGGCAGCTATCCGACAGCACCAGCACACGAACGCCGGCGGGCAGGCGGGCGAGGGCGTCGTTCAGCTCGTCGTCCACCAGCTGCCCGTCGAACAGGCACCATGTCTCGTCCTCGCCGTCGGTCTCGTCGCCGTTGCCGTCGGGCACCTGCCCGCCGTGGCCCGAGTAGCTCAAGACCAGGTGGTCGCCAGCCGTCAGGGAGGACGCTGCCCCCTGCAGCGCGTCCATCACCGCCGAGCGGGTCGCGGCCGGGGTCAACAACTTGCTTGTCTGGTATCCAAGGTCGGCGCACACCTGCTCGATGGCGTGTGCGTCGGCCTCACAAGCGTTCAAGGGGCCGGACCAGCCGGCGTAGTGGTTCGGATCAACACTGTCTAGTCCGATGTGGATCGAAATTCCGCGGGTCATCAGCTCCCTCCTCGTCGGCGACCAGTGGTTTCGGTCGCCCCACTGGAGTGCACTGCCGGCGAAGATCGCTCGACCCACAGTCACCAACACCGGTGTTGGTGAGTGGTGGTGGTGCGAGGGGCGACTGCCAGCTATCCAGCTCGTTGGAGGGCGAATGTCGACGTTCGACGTACAAGTGGTGTCCAAGGCGGAGCCGACGGCGAAGGCGGAGCGATGGGCCGCGACGCTGCAGGCTGAGGGCCTGGACGTGACCTTCACCGACGGGGTGGTCGACGACGGACCGGCGGTCCTGGTCGTGCCACGCAGCGAGGGCGATCAGCTCGCGACGCTCGCGCCGAACCATCCGACCCTGGTGGTGACCACCTGGGTACCGACCACCGAGCTGCACCCGAACCTCGTGCTGATCCACGAGCGCCTGTCGCAGTTCGAGGCGAGCTGCCTCGCTAAACTCACCTCCGCAGACTTGATCAGGATGCTCCGACACCGCGGTCCGAGAGGCGAAATGCTCCAAATCGGACCATCAACCAACGGGTTCCTGGCCTACGACATCGAAGACGACTCGGGCACGATCGGACAGCTGATCGCCACCGGGTGGTGCCCGCTCGGCACCAACGTTGCGCCGTACGAGGCGGCCTGGTCGTGGACCGATCCTCCCGCCGACTTCCCCGAGCGGTTCGCCCTGCACCTGACCAGCCCGGACAGGGCTAACGCGAAGGACGACGCGTGGAGGTTTGAGGAAGGCCCCTTCCCGGAGGTCGCCGATCCGGTCGATCCAACGGGATTCACCGCCCACGCCATCGCCCGCCGCGCCACTGGGCCCACGTTCGGCCACCTGTTCAACCGGACCGGGGAGCAGTTCTGGTCTTGCACCGACGGCGAACTCGACTCGAACCGTCGATTTAGGAATCGACGCGACCTCTACTTCCAAGTGGAGTCCAGCCCGGCCGCGGAGCCGCTCCGGGTGGTCACCACCCTGCGCGACCCTGCTGCGCCTTGATCCCGGCCCGCGGGCTCACGCCACCCGCGGGTAGCAGTTCGTGCCGCTGAACAGGTACGATTGGGCCTTGTCGCAGTCGTAGGTCGCGCCGTTCGCTGGCGTCTTGATGTGGATCCGGTTCCCCCGGGCGGTCAGCTGGACGACCTGCTTCGGCGCCACCACCCGCTCCTCGTACGGGACCCACCGCACGGCATCGTCCTGGTCGAAGGTCATCACGTGCACATAGGCATCGGTGTCGTTGTACCAGCTGACGTACCCCTCGGCCGGGTGCATCAGGAACTCGAAGTTCGCGATCAACGAGGCCATCGCCTCGGTGATGGCTTTCACCGCGAAGTCGATCAGCACGCTCTCGGCCCCGCGGGTGGTGGACCTCGGCGTGGTTGCGCGGAGTTCGCACAGCGCCCGCAGCTCGACGATCGCCGGCGCGGCGGCGGCCAGATCGATCTCGCCCTCCACCAGGGCCCGCAGCAGGCTGTGCTCGAGGTCACGCTGGCGGCGCGCCATTGGGTCCTGCCGATCGAGCGGCGGGATGGCTCGGACCCGGGTCAGATTCGTTTCCATGGATTCTCCCTCAAGCCAGCGTCCGGGGTGGGCGCCGGGTGGCGTTGGCCACTTCGCGCTCATGTCACGGCCGGAACCGGTGCGACACCAACGCTCACCAACAGCGGGTCGAGCGGATCGGTGGTTCCTGCGGACGAGTCCTCGCGCTACAGTGGCGGGATGATGCTGGAACGAGTCGAGACGGGGGACTTCGCCTTGTTGCCCGCGATCGCGGTGGTGGGCCGGGATCCTCGATGCGATCTGGTCCTGGAGAGCGAACACACCAGCACGCGCCACGCCGAGCTGCGGTGGCTCGCCGACGGCTGGGACCTCCGCGACCTGGGCAGCAGCAACGGGACCTCGATGGACGGTGGGCGGGTCGAGCCGGGCACGGCGGTGCGCCCGAAGGTCGGCTCCGTTCTGCAGTTTGCCGTCCCAGCGGAACGATGGAAGGTAGCCGATCTGGGCGCCCCCCAGCCGTGCCTGTTCGATCGCCGCACCGGCGTCCGGGAGACCGCCGTGGCAGACCGGATGGGGGAGCTCGTCTACGATCTGGACGCCGAGCGTTGGACACTGAATGGGGTCCCGGTAGCGCACGGCGACCCGGTGGGCGCGCGGGTCGCTTTCCTGCCGGCCCGGTCGGTGGCCGTGCAGACGGTACCCAGCCGGATCCACCTCGACAGCGCTCGGTTGCGGCTGGTCGCCAGCCCCGACCTCGTGCGGATCGATGTCCACCTCGAAGGGGAGACCGAGCGGGTGTCGTTCGTCGAGCGGTCTTGGGCCATCGCCCTGTACGTGCTGGCGCAAGCGCGGGTGTCGGATCCGGACGAAGGCTGGCTCGACATCGAGCGGCTGGCGCGCCGCACCGGCCTCGGCCGCAAGGTGCTGGACGTGTACCTGATCCGGGCGCGAGAGGCGTTGGTCCTGGCGGGGGTCGCCGACGGGGAGCGGATCATTGAGGTGCGAAGGGGTGGCAGGCGCCTGGGGGTGCGCGACGTCCGGGTAGACCATGGCGAGCCCTGACGAGGCGCCGCCGAAGACCACCCCGGTCTC
>JBEBJC010000032.1:0-19800 GCA_040080105.1 Myxococcota bacterium | reverse complement strand
GGTGGGTCCTCGGGCTTCGCGCGGGTGCTGCTCGCGGCGCTGGTGCCGCTGCTGGTGATCGAAGGCTCCGACGGCATGCACCGCGACGTGGTGCGGCTGCTGCGCACCGAGCTCCGGTCGGTGTTGCCGCTGGTCGAGCCGGCGCTCGTGTTCCGGCTGCTGCGGGCGTCCGAGACGGTGGTGCAGGAGCTCGGGGGCGACCTGCTCCGGTCGAACGTCGAGCCCGGTTCGCTCACCCCGTTCCAGCTCGCCGTGCTCGCCAGCTCCGACGTGTTGGGCGTGCGCGACACCGCGTTCGCGCTGCTCGGCCATCGCGTCGACGCAGTTCGGGCGCAACCCGAGTCGATCTTGCCGCTGCTCGACGCTCGGTGGGCCGAGGCGCGCGAGCGGGCGATCGCGTTCGTCGAGGGCCAGATCGGCGCCGACGCGATCCCGGCCGACGTGGCGCTCGCGGTGTGCGACAGCGTGCGCCCCGAGGTGCAGGCCCTCGGTCGGAGGCTCGTCACCGCCCGGTTCGAGGGCGCGGACGGCCTGCGGTACCTGATGCGGCTCGCCCAGCACCCCGCGCCGGAGATGGCGGCGTACGCCGCGAGCTGGCTCGAGCAGTACGCCGAGGCGGACCCCGAGCGGATCGAGCGGCTGTTGCCGTTCTTCGTCACCGTGTTGACCCGCCCGAACCGGGGCCGGGTGGCGAAGCTGCGGGTGCTGCAGTTCGTCGAGCGCCAGCTGGTACACGAGCCGTGCGCGCGCGTGCTGCTGCCGATGCTCGGCGAGCTCGTGCTCACCACCGCCACGAGCCACCGCGAGCGGTACGTCGAGATGCTCGCCACGGTCGGCCGCCACCACCCGCACCTGCCCAACCCGCTGGTGCGGATCGCCCCGGAGGTCCGCGGTGCTGTTTGAGTACCGGTACTTCGGCGCGACCGACGTGAGCTCCGGGGCCGGCGCGTCTTCGCTGTCGTTCGCCCCCGACACCCGCCGGACCCCGACGTTCCTGAGCGGGCGGCTGCGCAAGAAGCTGCCGTTCCGGGAGACGATCAGCGCGCTGCACCAGGTGGTGGTGTCCGATCTGCGGTACCGGGCGCGCGACAAGTCCGCGTACCTCGCGTGGCGCGCGCAGCAGGACGACGTCGACCTCGCCTCGATGGCCGCGGTGCGGCGCGACAACACCGCGCAGATCCAGACCGTGCGGGCCGAGCTCGAGGCGCTGCGCAGGGCGCGCGCTTCGCGGTGGAACCCGTTCTACGACGCGCGCAAGCGGTTCTTCGACTGGCTGTACAAGAAGAACCTCGACGCGTGGCTCGTGCTCGACCCGGTGATCAGCGTCCACCCCGACACCGTGTCGTTCGAGTGCTTCAGCCTCGACGAGTCGAGCTACGGCCGGCTCGCGTGTAGCCACGAGGTGTTCGAGCAGCTCGGGGAGCTCGCGTACGGGACCACGAACATCGACTACAGCTACGCGCTGTTCGACGAGTTCCAGAAGATCCGCGACGACAAGGAGACCACGCTGCGCGTCGACCCGACGGGGTTCGACGTCCAGACCGGCGACGACGAGGTGTACCGCGAGGTGAAGATCGACCTGCCGGACTCGTGGGTCCGCGGGTTCCTGCAGGTCGGCACCGCGATGGCGCTGCCTGGGGCGGTGCGGCTGCAGCTGCACCCGATGGACCTGCACAACCTGTGCTTCGTGTTGCGGCGGCACAAGGAGACCCGCGGCCCGCGGTCGCTGCGGTTCGCGCTCGAGCCGGGTCGCCCGGCGAAGGTCACGATCGAGCCGTTCGGGATCGAGCTCACGTTCCCCCGGTCCACCCACGACGCGGCGAGCTCGACCGAGATCCGGGTGTGGGGGAGGCGCCGCCTGCTGGTGCTCGAGCGGCTGGTGCCGGTCGCGCGCGGGATCACGGTCGTGCTGCTCGGGTCGGGGATGCCCTCGTTCTGGGTGGCCGACTGCGGCGACCTCACGTTCACCCTCGGGCTGTCCGGGTGGACCGCGAACGACTGGTCGTCTTCGGCGAACTTCGACCTGCTGGCGCCGCGGGGCGAGCTCGACGCCGCCACCACCGGCCGGGTGCTCGACGCGCTGCGGGCGCGGTGGCTGGCGACGCCGGCCGAGCTCGCGTCGGATCTGGGGCTCGACCGGGGCGCGGTCGAGAGCGCGCTCGTCGCGTTCGCCCAGGGCGGGCGCGCGATGTACGACCTGCACCGCGGGGTCTGGCGCTCGCGCGAGCTGACCCGCGAGCCGCTCGAGCTCGACAGCCTGCGGTGGAGCAACGACCGCGAGCGCGAGGCGGCGGAGGTGGTCGCGCGCAACGGCGTGCGGCTCACCGCGCGGGCCGCGGGCGGCGGGGTGGTGCTCGAGGGAACGGTCGGGGCGGTGAAGGCGAGCGCCACGATCGACGCCGATCGGCGGCTGGTCGCGGGGAGTGCAGCTGCAGCTGGCACTTCCAGAACAAGCTGCGAAAGGGCCCGTGCGCCCACCTGCTCGCGCTGCGGCTCGCACACGAGCGGCGGATCGGCGCGACCCTCGACCAGGGCGTTGCCGACGCTGGCGTCCGCGCGCCGCGGTCGCTCGAGCTGGTGCTCCCCCCGTCGCCGCGCGAGCCCGAGAACCCTGCGCCCGCCGTGCCGTTCCCGAAGGCCTCCGCCCCTCCGCGGCTCCGCGCGATGCGGGTCGACGCAGAGCCGCCGTCCGGACCGGAGCCCGAGCCCGACCCGGTGCAGCTCGCACCCGAGGCGGAGCGGTTCGTGGCGCTGCTGGTGGAGCGCGGGCTGGTCGAGCTCGAGGCGGAGCGGGGCACCTTCGTGGGCGACGTGGGCGCGATCCTGCGGATCAAGGGCAACGTGAACGTGCGGGCGCGCGGGTTGTACCAGCTGCTCGAGCGCCACCCCGCGGTGGCCGAGTTCTTCGTGCTCGACGAGGAAGATCTCGTGACCTTGCTGGAGGAGTGGGGATGACAACGCGCCTCGCGTCGGATACCCGCGGCTCCACGCTCTTTACTGGCGGGGGGGTTCCGCCTTGCAACCCGGACGGTGGTTCGCCGTCCTTGCGCGCAGCGCTCCCTCGCATCACCGGCCCGGTCTTCACTGTGCGGAGGCCGACGCCCCCAGCGCCCGTTGCTGGTGGCATCGCGGTCGACGTACGGGCGCGGGGGCGTCGCCTCCGCGTCGAGTGGACCGGTCCGCTCGTGGGTTCCGTCGAAGACTCGACACCCCCCGCCAGTATCCTCCCCCCTGCGCGCTCCGGAGGGCTCACGTGAGCGGGCCCACGACCCGCAAGGAGCTGTACGAACGCATCGTCTCGACCAGCAAGGACGAGGTGGTGCTGGAGGAGATGATCCGGCTCGGGTTCTGGCCCGCGGCCGACGCCACGGCGCCCTCCGACCCCGCCGACGAGATCCGGAAGATCGGCGAGCTCGAGCGCAAGCTGCAGCAGCTCGCCGGTGACGCGGTCCGGATGCGGGATCCTGCCGCGGTGAAGGCGGAGCTGCTGAAGCGGCGGCTGGCCGCGTCGCGCGAGAAGCGGGCGGCCACGAAGCAGCGCCGCGAGGACGAGCGGCACGACCGGGCCGAGGCGTGGGCGCAGCGCAAGCGGCGGGAGATCGTGTACCTCGGGGCCGGGGTGTCGACGGCGCTCGGCAAGCGTGAAGGGAGCGTGCGGCCCGGGCTCCCCGAGCTGCACGACGCGGCGGCGATCGCCCGCGCGATCGGGATCTCGGTGGGCGAGCTCCGGTTCCTCACGTTCCACCGCAAGGTGAGCGCGACCACCCACTGGCGCCGGTTCAAGATCCCGAAGAAGACCGGCGGGCAGCGGCTGATCTCGGCCCCGATGCCGCGGCTGAAGACCGCGCAGCGGTGGGTGCTCGAGCACGTGCTGGAGAAGCTGCCGGTGCACGAGGCGGCCCACGGGTTCGTCGCCGGGCGGTCGATCGTCACCAACGCCTCCGCCCACGTCGGGCAGGAGGTGGTGGTGAACCTCGACCTGCGCGACTTCTTCCCCACGCTGACCTGGCTGCGGGTGCGCGGGCTGTTCGCTTCGCTCGGGTTCTCGCCCGAGGCGTCCACGATCTTCGCGCTGTTGTGCACCGAGCCCGAGGTCGACGAGTGCGAGATCGACGGGCGCCGGTGGTTCGTGCACCGGGGCGAGCGCAAGCTCCCCCAGGGCTCACCGTGTTCACCCGCGATCACCAACGCGATCTGCGTCCGCCTCGATCAGCGCCTGTCGGGCCTCGCGCGCAAGCTCGGGCTCCGGTACACCCGGTACGCCGACGACCTGACGTTCTCGGGGCCGGCGGCGATGGTGAAGACGGTGCTCGGAGCGGCGCGC
Source organism: Myxococcota bacterium (assembly GCA_040080105.1). Taxonomy (GTDB): domain Bacteria; phylum Myxococcota_A; class UBA796; order UBA796; genus JACKER01. The sequence goes on along the minus strand of JBEBJC010000032.1, from coordinate 15,476 downwards.
GCGATCGTCGAGGCCGAGGGGTTCGTCGTCCACCCGGACAAGACCCGGGTGATGCGGAAGGGCGAGCGCCAGGAGGTCACCGGGCTGGTGGTGAACCGGCGGCTCGGCGTGTCGCGGCACCACGTGCGCCGGTGGCGGGCCGCGCTGTTCCACGCCCGCAAGGACGGGCCGGCCGGGGCGACGTTCGGCCGCTCTCCGGACGTGTTCGCGTCGCTGCACGGTTTCGCGGCGTTCGTCGCGATGGTCGAGCCGGACAAGGGCGCGGGGATGCTCGCCGAGGTCGGTGAGGTGGCCGCCGGCCACGGGTGGACCCCGCCGCGTCGGCCGCCGCCCCGGGTCGCCCCGGTCACCCCGGCGGCGCCGGAGGTCGGCGAGGCCCCTGCGCCCGACAAGGGCAAGTGGTGGCAGTTCTGGAAGTGGTTCTCCTGACCCACGGAGGTGCTTCCGATGGTGTGCGGCGGGTGTGGCAGCGCGGTGGGCGACGGAGCGCGGTTCTGCGCGAGCTGCGGGGCCCCCGTGCCGGAGGAGCGCCCCGGAGCGGTCGCCGAGTACCGCGCCGCGCTCGCGTCCCTCGGCGGGCGGACCGAGGCGTGGGCGGTGGAGGAGCTGCGGGCGCTCCGGGCCGAGCTCCAGATCCGCGGCTCGACCCACGAGCGGCTCCTGGCCGAGCTCGACACCGCCGCCGCCGCGGCCCCGGTGTCGCTGTGGCTCGACGCGACGCCGCTCGAGGAGTTCCGGTCGGGCGAGCAGTGCCTGCTCCGGTGGCGGGTGGTGAACGAGTCGGGGCGAGCGCTGCTCGGGGTCGAGCTCGCGGTGTCGACCACCGCCGCGCCGGAGCGGGGGGTCGACCGGTCACCGGGTGCGCTCGGCCCGGGCGAGGAGCAGGTCCTGTCGGTGCTGTTCCGCGCCGGGGTGGCCGGTCAGCACCACGCCGACGGTTCGCTCGAGATCCGGCCGATGCGGGGCGACCCGGTCCGATGGGCGATCGCGCCGGTGCCGTTCCAGATCGGGGCCGCCGCCGCGCTCGCCCAGTCGATCCACATCGACGCCCGCGCCCAGCGGGTCGGGATCTTCGAGAACATCGGCGCGGCGTCGCGCGGCGGGCTGGTCGGGCGGGCCGACTGGCACCGGGTCGCGCTCCGGCCCGAGGTGGCCACCGCGCCCGCGCCGACCGAGCGCGCGACCGGGATCCGGGGCACCGGCCGGGTGGTGGCGGTCGGGCCCGAGCTCACCGTGTCGCTCGACGGCGCGATCGGCGTGCTGGTGGAGCTCGCCGATCCCGGGCTGCGCGCGGTGCTCCGCCCCGGCGACGCGCTGACCGTGTCGGTGATCGGACACGACGCGGCCGGGCGACCCCTGCTGACCGACCGGGCGGGCGCCCCGATCGCCCAGGCGCCGTCCGGGCCGTCCGGGCAGGTCGTGGGGCCGGGCGACGACCTGGTGTCCGCGCTCGCGGCAGCGGCGCCGCGCGCCACGCTGCGGATCTCCGGGACCCACACGGGCCCGTTCACCCTCGACCGCCCGGTGACGCTCGAGGGGGACGGGGCCGAGCTCCGAGCCGGGTCGGGCCCGGTGGTGAGGATCTCCGCGGACGTGGTCCTGCGCGGCCTGCGGATCGCGGGGGCGGCGCCCGCCGGGGCGTACGCGGCCGACGCGGTCGAGGTGGTGTCGGGCCGGGTCGCGCTCGAGCGGTGCGAGCTCAGCGCCGACGCGCCGGGCAACCTCGTCCCCGGGCGGGCGCTCGCGGTCACCGGGCCGGCGACGGTCGAGCTCGACCGGTGCGACCTGTCCACCGCGGGGCTCGGGGTGGCGGTCGACGTGTCGTGGACCGGGTTCGCGACCGACACGGCGCGGGGCGCGCGGGTGGTGCTGCGCGGCGGCGTGCTGCGCGACCTGCAGTCCGGGGTGGCGATCGCCGGTGGAGACCGCGGGATCCACCTCGTGGGGGTGGCGGTCGAGCGGGTCGCGCACCGGCTCGCGTCGGTGAGCGGCGGAGCGTCCGCCACGTTCGAAGACATGGGGTCCGACCGGGCGGGGGTCCACGCCGATCCGGGTACAACCGTCGTGTGGAAGGGGAGCGGCCGATGAACTGTCCGTCGTGTGGGGTGGTGAACGACCCGTCGCACCGGTTCTGCAACGCGTGTGGGGCGGCGATGGCGCAGGTGCCCACCTGCCGCGCGTGCGGGACCGCGCTCCCCGCCGGGAGCAAGTTCTGCACCCACTGCGGCACCACCGTGGCGGCGGCGCCCGAGGTCCCCCAGGGCCCCGGCTACGTGGTGGACGGCGAGTGGCACCGCGCTCCGGGCGAGCTCGTGCGGCGGGTGCCGGGGGAGGCGCTGCGGTCGGCGTTCGGGCGCCTCGTCCCCGGGGTCGACTGGGACGCGTTCCTCCGCGGCACGCTGGTGGGCAAGGTCGTCGACGCCCTCGTCAGTCGGTCGATCCGGGTCCCGCTCGGCTCGGTCGGGGTGGTCACCCGCGACGGGGTGGTGGTCAAGATCCTGCCGCCGGGGGAGCAGACCACGCCGGGGTTGCTGCGCGACCTGTTCGCCCAGTCCGACCTCGCCGGCGCGACCGCCGCGGCGGTCGAGCGGTGGTTCGGCGGGGACCGGATCGCGTTGTACCTGGTGGATCGGCGCCCGGTACCCGTGTCGTTCTCGTCCGAGGTCGCGGCCTCGACCGGCACCAGGACCCTGTCCACCACCGCCCTCGTGGCGGTCGGCGCGGATCGGGACGCCCTCACCGCGTTCCTGGGCGACGTGGTCGCCGATCGCGAGTCGTTGTCGTCCGAAGACCTGTACGTGCGGTTCCGGGCCGAGATCGAGCGCGCGGTGGGCGACGCGCTGCGGGCGCGGCCGAACGACTGGCCCGGGGCGGAGCGGGTGGCGCGCGACGCGCTGCGGGGGCGGTTCACCGCGCGCACCGGCCTGTCGTTCGACCTCACGATCGCCCCCCGCCACACCGTGCACCGGCTCGACCTGGTGCTCGGCACCACCGCGGCCGCCGCGGCGTGCGGGTCGTGTGGGGCGCCGGTCCGGGCCGGCGCGCGGTTCTGTACCACCTGTGGCACCGCGTGCGCCCCGGTCGACCCGGGCGAGGTGCTCGCGACCTCCGACGGCGCCTCGGTCGACGTGGACCTGGTGTTGTCGGTGCAGGGGGACCAGGCGCCGAGCCCTCCCACCGGGGTGCTGCGGGCGGCCGCGGCCCGGCACGTCCGCGGGGTGACCTGGGCCGAGCTCCAGGGCTCCCAGGGGTTGTCCGCGCTCGAGGACGCGCTGCGCGAGGTGGGGTCGAGCGCGCTGGGGGCGCTCGGGTACCGGCTGGTCGCGCTCGAGCTGCTCGACGTGCGCTCGCAGGGTCACCAGTGGGCGCTCGGCGCGCGGGCCGCGATCGAGCAGGCCAAGGGGGAGCTCGCGGTCGGGCGGGAGTGGCTCGCCGTCCGCGACGACCAGCTCGCGCTCGAGGGGTTGGCGAACGGCGCGGCGACCCGATCGGAGCGGGTGCGGCGCGACGCGGTGTTCGCCGCGCGCGAGCTCGGGCTCGAGGACGCGCGGCGCACCGCCGCGGTCGAGCAGGCGGAGCGGGACCTCGCCCGGTCGCGGGCCGAGGCCGAGCACTCCGACGCGGTGTCGACCGACGCCCGCGCGCACGCCCGCGCGGTGGCTGCGTCGACCCACCGCAGCGACCTCGACCGCGCGCAGGATCAGCGCGCGTCGGAGCAACTGCGCCTGCGTGCCGACGACCGGGCGTACGAGGAGGAGCGCCGGCGGGAGGTGAGGCTGGCCGAGCTGAAGGAGATGGCCGCGCTCGACGCCGACATCGCCGAGCGGGAGCAGCGGCACAAGGTCGAGACGATGGACAAGCTCGCCGGCCAGACCGAGGCGCAGATGATCGCGATGCAAGCGGCCGAGCTCGCCGACAAGGCGCACGGCGCCGCGTTCGCCGACGCCCTCGGCAAGCTGGTCGACGGCGACGCCGCGCGTCGGGAGCGCGAGCGCGCCGACCGGGCGGCCGAGGCGGCGAACCGGGCGGTGGTCGAGCTCGCGAAGGCCGCGATCGAGTCGAACGCGAAGGTCGCTGCCGCGAAGGCGGCGGTGCCGAACAGCTGCCCGACCTGCGGCCAGGTGCTCCCGCCCGGGGCGCGGTTCTGCGGAGGCTGCGGGACGGGCCTCGCCTGACTGCCGGAATCTACCGCGACAGGTTCAGCAGCGGGCTCGGCGCCGCGATCACCAGGTTCCCCGCCGCCGCGGCCTGCGCGTAGATCTCGGGCATCTGGTTCTGCAGGTGGTACTGCAGGTACTGCGGGTTCCGGGCGAGCGCCGCGCCGATCTCGGCGATCCGCGCCGCCTCGACCTTACCCTCCTCCTGCGCGAGCTGCTGCCGGAGCTTCGCGGTCTCGATCTCCGCCGACACCCGCTCCCGCTCGGCGATCGCCTTGTCGGTGAGCACCGCCTGGGTGGCGCGCTCGGTGTTCGCCTGGTCCATCTCGTCGGGGAAGTCCATGTTCGACAGGTTCACCTCCTGGATCCGGATCGAGGTGGGGTCGAGCTTCTCGATCCGGCCGAGGAACGAGGTCCGGATGTTCGCGAGGATCGTCTCCCGCTCCTGGTTGATGTCGTTCGCGTTGTACGGCGACACCGCCTCCCGCACCGACTCGCCCAGCGCGGGCCGCACGAACGTGGTCCACAGCTGGTCCGGGCTGATCCGGACGCCGTCGGCGCCGGCCATCCGGTCCATCAACCCCTCCATCGCCGCCGTGTCTGCACAGTTCGCCGAGAACGTGACGTAGATGTCGAGCCCGAACTGCACGCCATCCTTGGTGAGGGCGGTCATCGGCTCCTTGACCGCGCTGACCGAGCAGTCCACCAGCCGGACCTCGTCGCACAGCCCGACGTTGTACGTTCCCGACTCGAGGATCGGGCCGGTGAGGCCCTGACCGCCGGTACACACCAACGACGCCTTGTCGAAGTACTTGCCCTTGTGGGCCTGCGGAACGTCTTGGTACCGGATGCATCCGACCGACCACGCGAGCAACGGGACCATCGGCCCTCCCCGCCGAGCGTATCCGGGTGGACCGGTAGAATCTCGGTAGGTTGTGGCGCCCGTGGGTCCCCGGTACTCGGGCGGCGGGAGGAACGATGCGCCGAGCCGTCTGTGTGTGGCTGGTGGCCGGAGGGTGCGCGGGGCCCGGGCCGAGTGGGCCGAGTGGGTCGGGCGCGAGCACCACCTCGTCGACCGAGTTTCCGACGACCGTGCCGTGGACCCAGGACACGACCGCCCCGACCGACCCCGGCCCGGAGACCGAGATCGATCCGTCGGTGACCGTGTCGGGTCGGATGCACTACCTCGAGCGCGTCGGCGACGAGGTGTTGTGCGAGTTCGACGTGACGTTCTCCGGCCCCCGGTACACCGGCGACTGCCCGGACTGCGCGTTCGCGTTCGACATCGACACCACCGCCGCGGTGGACGTGGCCGAGCAGGGGTGTTGGTCGCCCGTGTCGAAGCGCCTGATCGAGGACGAGCAGTACAAGAACCTGAAGCTCGCGTGGGTCGACGCGTTCGACGCCCCGTACGGCTACGTGTACACCGACACCATCGCGGTCGGCGCGTCGGTCGACCTCACGAGCCAGGGCTACGGTTACTACCCGGATCTCGCGTGGTACCCGGTCGCGAGCGCGGGCTACGGCGACCCGACCTTCGACGGGGGTTCGATCACCGCGGGGTTCTCGGACACCTACGACTACACCTACTTCATCGACTGGAACGAGTGCGACACCTACGCGGACGAGTTCCCGGGCTCGCTCCTGCCGGGCGGGATCGAGGTCGAGCTGCCGTGTGACGGCTCGCTCACCCAGGTGTTCACCTTCGACGCGACCGAGGGCGACGCGTTGACGATCAGCGTCGACACGGTCGCGGTCGAGACCGCGAGCGAGAACCTGTTGCTGCTGAACGGGCCCGACGGCTGCACCGTGATGTATGCATACGACTCGGTGGAATGTACCGTCCCGCCGTCGTTCGGAGGCTGCCCGGCGTTCACGATCACCGCGCCGCAGACCGGCACCTACACCGCGATGGTCAGCCCGTTCTCGAGCTACCCGCCGTACTTCTACAACTGCAGCGGCGACACGGCCGCGTTCCGGTTCGCCGCGGTCGGCGGCAGCGCGCCCGCGCTCGGGCCGGTGCAGCCCACCGTGGGCTCGACCACCAAGCACACCGAGATGACGTTCGACGCCACCATCGAAGGGGAGCTGTGATGCACACGTGGATGTTCGTCGTAGGGTTCGCCGGGTGCACCGGCGCGGGCAGCGCCCCGGTGACCGGCCGGATCGACGCGGATCAGGACGGGCTGTCGGACCACAAGGAGGCCGAATACGGCACCGACCCGTCGGTCGCCGACACCGACGGCGACGGCCTGACCGACTGGGAAGACCTCAGGTACGGCGCCGACCCGCTGGTCGTCGACACCGACGGCGACGGGTACACCGATCGCGACGAGGTGGTCGAGAGGCACGATCCGGCGGACCCGGCGGATCGGATCTACACCGGGAACTGGCCGTACAACCCGAACAAGGACCAGCTGGTGGACCCCGGGCTCGACGGGTTCGCCGCCTACGGCTCGACATTCGCCCGCCTGCAGTGGGTCGACCAGTTCGGCGAGGTGGTCGATCTGTACGACTTCGGTGGGCACGGCAAGCCCGTGGTGGTCGACCTGTCGGCGATGTGGTGCGGCTGGTGCCACGAGCTGTCGTACTGGCTCGATTACCAGCCCTCGGCCGACGACTTCCTGTTCCCGCCGGAGTACGAGGTCATCCGCGAGGCGCTGGCCCGGGGCGATGTGTACTGGATCACCGTGCTCGACGGCACCGCGACCGGCAGCCCGCCCGACCTGACCACCGCCGAGCTGTACCACGAGATGCACCCGAACGACCACGTCACGCTGCTCGTCGATCACGAGCGCGAGTTCGGTGAGTACGTGTTCGGGTCGGGGTGGACGTACTGGCCGTCGCTGACGCTGCTCGACGAGCACCTCGAGCCGATCGTGTTGCCCGACCTGTACGCCGAGGAGGACGTGCTCAGCGTGTTGTCGGAGTTGTTCGCCGACTGAGCGCGAGCCGCGCGCCGAGTTCGGACGCGGGGCCGAGCGCGAGCGCCCGCATCCCGGCTTCGACCTCGGCGATCGCTCGCTCTGCGTCCGCCGTCGCTCCGGCTGCGGCGCACGCGGTGGCCCAGCACACCGCGCGGTCGAGGGGGTCGAGGCGGTCGCTCGCGGCACCCGGCTCGGGCGGAGCGGGCGTCGTCCCGTCGAACGCGTCGAGGATCACGCGGAGGCGGTGGACCCGCCGCATCCGCGCCGCGACCGGGTGGTCGGCCACCCGCCGCAGGGCGTCGCGGGCCGCGTCGAGGTCGCCCGCCGCCAGCGCGAGATCGGCGAGCGCTACCTCGGCCTCCCAAGTGGACGCCGTCGCGCGGGACAGCGCGCGCACGAGGTCGGCCTCCCCTGCCGCGGGGTCACCTCCTTGCCACCGGATCCGGGCCCGCGCGACCGCGAGCGGCAGCAGCCACGCGACGGCGCCCATCTCCCGCGCCAGGCGTTCCGCCCGATCGAGCTCCGCCGAGGCCGCCTCCAACGAGCCGCGGATCCGCCACAGCTCCGCCTGGTGGTATCGGAAGATCGCGAGGTTCCGCCGGCTCGGGTTCGGGAGCGCCTCCGCTTCCGCGAACAGGGCCGCGCTCTCGCGGAACCGGCCGCGGTCGCGGTACGACACCGCGAGCCCCACCACGCAGCTCCATGCCTCGATGTCGTCGCTGCCCGGCCCGCCCGCCGCTGCCTCGCGGCCGCGTCGGAGGTGGTCCTCGAACCGATCGGCCTCGTCGACCGGGTCGTACAGCACGCTGCACGCGCGATGGAACGCCGCCCGCGCCCAGCCCGCCGCGCGCGGGTCGTCCGGCGTGTCGCGCGCCTCAGCGCCGCGGCCCAGCCGACCGAGCGCGCGCACCCGGCAGGTCGCGAGCGCGAGCGCCACCGTCGGGTCGTCGCACCCGAGCCCCTCGACCCACGCGAGGGCCTGCGCGGGTCGGCCGCCCACCATCGCCAGGTCCGCCGAGCGCCACGCGACCAACGTCGGGTCGACGCCGGGCAGGTGACGAACCCGGTCCAGCCACGACTCGGCGAGCGCGAGCGGGCCCTCGAACGAGCAGACGCGCACCAGCCCGAACCCGCACCGCGCCGCGAGCGCCGGATCGAGGGTCTCGGCCCGCTCGAACGCCGCTTGGACCTCGGCGAACGCGGCCGACAGCCGGCGGAAGTCGACCGCCGAGGTCGCGCGCTCGGCGAGGTGCGCGAACCACGAGCCGTGGCGGGCGATCGCCTCCGGGGGCGGTGGTTCGAGCTCCCACAGCCGGTCGCGCGCCACCGCGTACAGGCAGCACCGGTGGGGGTCGGGGACGGTGAACGCGAGGTTCGACTCGACCAGGTGACCGACCGGCTCCACCGCCGGCGCGCCGAGCACCTGCTCGGCGTCCGCGATCGTGAACGGCCCGACGAACACCGCCAACGCGCGCGCGGCCTCGCGGACCTGGGGCGGCAGCAGCGCCAGGGAAGCGTCGATCGCGCGGCGCAGGGGTCGGTCTTCGGCAGAGGCCAGGTCGAGGCGTCGATCCAGGCGGGCGCGCAGGTCGGCCGGGGGCACCGCGGTCGCGCGCGCGGCCAGCACCTCGATCGCGAGGGGGAGGTGGTCGACCGCGCACACCAGCGCGGCCACGTCGGGGTCGCCGACCGGTGGGACCGGCGCCCCGGGGCCGGTGGCCGCCACCGCCTCGCGGAACAGCCGCTCGGCCGCGTCGGGCGGGAGAGGCCCGAGCGTGATCCGCGGAGAGGCCGCGCCGGAGCGACGGGAGTACACCACCCGGCCGTCCGGGACGTCGCTCGGCGGCGGGAGCTCGAGCCCCGCCGGCGCGTCGTCGAGCAGCAGCACGTGGGGTCCCCGCGCCGCCCGCGCGGCCGATACCGCAGCGTCGGTCGCGGGAGACGCACCCAGCGCCAGCGCCACCGCGCGCAGCGCGTCGTCGGCGGTGCGGGCGCCGGTGAGCGACACCGCGATCAGCGGCAGCTCCGCCTGTGCCGCTCCCTCCCGCACGAGGCGGGTCTTGCCGGAGCCCGCCGGTCCGCACACCGTCACCAGGCCGCTGGGTGACCGCAGCGCTTCGAGCAGCGCCCTCAGCTCGTCGTCGCGACCCACGAACGGCGCGCCGCGGCGCGCGGTCCCCACCGTGAGCCGTACCCCGAGCCCGTACGCGACGACCAGGTGCTCGGGCCGCTTGGGGTCGACCTCGATCTTCTCGCGGATCCGGCGCACCAGGTTGTCGAGGGGTCGCTTGCCATCGGCCGCCCGGCCCCACAAGGCGCGCGCCAACACCTCGCGCGACACCACCGCTCCAGCGCGTTCGGCGAGGAGCGTCAACAGCCGGACCTCGAGCGGGGTGAGCCGCAGCACTCGTCCGGCTCGCTTCACCACCGCGGCGTCGAGATCGATGTCCCCGTCTGCGAGCGCGAGCACCACTCACCCCGCGGGCCTGCGGGCCTCGACCAGCACCAGGTCGGGGCGCGGGGCCCAGCCGAGCGGGCTCACGGTGGGCTCGAGCCCCGCCGCCCGGCACCGCTCGAGCGCGTCGTCGAGCGAGAAGGTGAGGTAGTACATGATGAACGGCGGCCGGACCACCGCGTTGCGGACCCGCATCACCCCGTTGAACCCGCGCGCGGCCCACCAGGTCCACCGCATCGGGCCCGGGTTCGGCGCGGTCACGAACACGAACCGCCCCCCCGGCTTCAGCGCGTCGCGCACGATCGACAAGAACCGAGGCTGATCCGGCGGCATCAGGTGCCCGAACGCGCCGAAGCAGGTCACCACGTCGTACGCGCCGTCTGGGGTCCACTGCAGGACATCGGCCTCGATCGTCCGGATGGTGGTGCCCGGCGGCGGCTCGAACGCCCGCGCCTGGGCGAGCATCCCCGGGCTGAAGTCGAGCCCGACCCCCTCGCGGTACAACGGCGCCAGCGCTCGCAGGACCGCGCCGGTCCCGCAGCACAGGTCGAGCAGGCGGTCGAACCGTCCGTGTGGCCCCTCGGTGAGCCTCGCCGCCACGGCCTCGAGCAGGCTCTGGGGGGTCCGGAACGGCGTGGTGTCGAACTTCGGCGCGAGGTGGTCGTACCCCGCGATCGTCGACATCATGCCTTCTCTCACCAATTCCACGAACGACGGGCCACCAGGAGCGAACATCGGCGGTCTTCTCTCGAATGCGGGGGAGGGGAGGCAGCGTATACAGGCGTCTGCGGAGGTCGAATGCGACGGGTGTATCCTCTGGTCGGCGCGCTGTGCCTCGCCGGGTGCTCGGAAGGGCTCCCCGACGTGAACATCTTCTCGATCGAAGACGACATGCAGCTCGGCGCCGATCTCGCCGACGAGATCGCCTCTCACCCCAAGCAGTACGGCGAGATCCTCGACCCGGTGGAGTACGCCCAGGCGTACGACTACCTGAACGGGATCCGCGACGAGCTGCTCGACACCGGCGAGGTGAGCTACGCGAACCGGTTCGACTGGGAGACCCACATCCTGCACGACGACGAGGTGCTCAACGCCTTCGCCGCGCCGGGCGGGTACATCTACGTGTACACCGGGCTGATCAAGTTCCTCGACCAGGAGGACCACTTCGCCGGGGTGCTCGGGCACGAGATCGCGCACGCCGCGAACCGCCACTCGACCGAGCAGCTGACCCAGGCCTACGGCATCGAGACGTTGATCTCGATCGTGCTCGGCGACGGCACCGCCGGGCAGGTGGCCGAGATCGCGTCGGGGCTCGCCACGTTGTCGTTCTCGCGCGAGGACGAGGCGGAGGCCGACGAGTACTCGGTGTACTACCTGTGTGAGACGCTGTACGCGGCCGACGGGACCGCCGGGTTCTTCGAGAAGCTCCAGGCCGACGGCGGCATCGACATCCCCGAGTTCCTGTCGACCCACCCGAGCGACGAGAACCGGATCGCCGACATCGAGGCCCTCGCGGCCGAGCTCGGCTGCTCGCTGGAGCCGAACCCCGACGCGCGGTGGCAGGCGTTCGTGAACACCCTCCCGTAGGTCATGCGGGAGGCGGCCGGGCCGGCTACACATCCCTATGCTCTCGCTCGCCGTGTTCGCCGCCTGTACGCCCGACGCCACCGACGTGACCGCCACCGGCGCGTCCTCTCCGCGGGTCGACGCCGTGTTGATCGCGTCGATCGACGGCCCGGAGGGCGAGGCGTTCGTCGAGTACGGCCTCGACGGGTTCGACTCCGCCACCCCGCCCTCGGCGGCCGCGAGCCACCACGAGATCGCGGTGATCGGGTTGAAGGCCGGCTCCGCCTACAAATGGCGCGCGGTGGTGGTCGACGCCGACGGGGAGCGGTACGAGTCGGCCGAGGCGGTGTTCGAGGTGCCCGACGCGCCCGCGCTGCTCCGGGGCGCGTCGGTGGTGGTGAACGAGCCCGACGCCGAGCTCGGGTTCTTCTTCGCCAACCTCATCTACACCGGGGACACCTCGTACGCGGCGATCGTCGACCGCGACGGCGACTTCGTGTGGTGGGTCGACTCGGGCGGGTTCGTGATCGAGACCCCCGAGCTCGGCATCGACGGCGCCTCGGTCGTGTGGTCCCAGTACGCGTTCGACAAGGTCACCGACGCGGGCCTGTTGGTGAGGCAATCCCTCGATGGGCGCACCCGCACCGAGACGCGGATGGTGCTCGGACACCACGACTTCGTGCAACACGACGACGGGACGGTGGCGTTCCTGTCGCTCGAGCCCCGCACGGTGTCGGTGGGCGGCCAGGACTACGACATGGTCAGCGACACGATCCTGACCGGTCCCGAGGGCATGACCGACGCGGACACGCCGACCCGGCTGTTCTCGATGTTCGACGACTTCCCGCTGCAGCCCGAGGTCACCTGCCCGCACATCAGCTCGCTCGACTTCGAAGTCGGCCAAGATGGCAAGGTCGCCGAGTGGACCCACGCGAACTCGTTGATGTACCTGCCCGAGACCGACCGGTACTACGTCAACGACAAGTTCACCGACTGGTTGTTCGCGATCGAGCGGGCTACGGGCGAGGTGGCGTGGATCTTGAACGGGCGCACCACCAACGGCGGCGACCCGATCGACACCCCCACCTTCACCACCCCGACCGGCGACCCGCTGTGGACCGAGGCCGAGCAGACGGCCCTGTGGAGCCACGGCCACATGTCGGACCTGTGGGACGGCGGCGGGCTGATGTTCGACAACGGGGACCACCACGTGCCCGGCGTGACCCGCGCGATGGAGTTCCAGTGGGACGAGGTCGCGCTCACCGCCGAGTCGGTGTGGACGTTCGACGAGCCCAACGGCCACGTCACCGCCGCGCTCGGCGACGTGCGGCGGCTGCCGGGTGGGCACCGGCTGATCACCTGGTCGGGCGAGCCGGGCAACGGGTACATCGGGCCGGTCACCGAGGTGGATCCGGCGACCGATCGGATCGTGTGGCGGTTCGAGCCGCCCCCGGGCGGGCAGGTCGCCCGGCTGGTGCCGTTCGTGGACCCGTACACCCTGCGGTGACGCTTCCGGCGTGCTAAGCCGTCCCGATGATGCTGTCCCTGCTGGCGGCGTGCGGAGGGGTCGAGCCGGGCTCGCCGTACGTGACCCTGGGCCCGGTGCAGCACGCGGTGCGTGCGTCCCTCGCGCTGCGCGGGGTCCGGCCCACCCCTTCCGAGCTCGCGCAGGTCGAGGGCGACCCCGCCTCGCTCGACGCGTTGATCGACCAGTGGGCCGAGACGCCCGAGTTCGGGCTCACCGCGAAGGACATGTTCGCCGAGTGGCTGTTGGTCCGCGCCGACGTGATCGACCCCCTCCCGGCGCTCGGCCCGATGGAAGGGCGGCTGATGCACGAGATGAGCTTCTCGCTGTCGGAGGCGCCGCTCGAGCTGGTGCGGCACGTGGTGGACCACGACCTGCCGCTCACCGAGGTCGTCACCAGCGAGATCGCGATGGCGGACCCGGTCGTCGCCGGGGTGTATGGGCTGCCGTACGATCCAGAGGGCGAGCCGTGGCAGGTGTCCCGGTGGGTCGACGGTCGGCCGGCGGCGGGCCTGGTGGTCGACTCGGAGCTGTGGCGGCGGCACGAGTCGGCCGGCTCGAACTTCAACCGGCGGCGCGCGAACCTCGTGGCCGACGTGTTCTTGTGCTCCGACTTCGCGACCCGCGACGTGGTGGTGTCGGGCGGGGTCACGATCAGCGACGAGTTCGAGGTCGCCGCCGCCGTGCGCACCCAGCCCGAGTGCGTGAACTGCCACCAGGCCCTCGACCCGCTGGCCACCCACTTCTTCGGGTTCAAGAAGCAGGTCAAGCGAACCACGGTCAACAAGGGGTACCGGTACGACTGTGACCCTTCCCCGCAGAACGACCCGTTCCGACCGTACGCGGAGGAGGAGTTCTGCTACCCGCTCGAGGTCTACTCGACCGAGGACGAGGACTGGTGGGAGTACTGGGACCTCCCGGCGCCCGGATACTACGGCCGCCCCGAGGAGGACCTGCGCGATCTGGGCCGATCGATCGCAGAAGATCCGCGGTTCTCGAAGTGCATGGCGCGGCGGTTCTACGGGTACCTGACCCAGTCCGACCCGGCGGCTGTGCCGGAGAGCCTCGCCCAGGAGCTCCAGCAGGTGCTGGTGAGCGAAGGGTACTCCGCCCGGGCGCTCGCGAAGGCGGTGGTCCGCACCGAGTCGTTCCGAGCGACCCGGCTCGAGCGGGGTCGGTCGGCCGAGGTCGCACCGGCGGGGATCCAGATCGTGCGACCCGAGCAGCTCGCCCGGTCGGTGGAGCAGGCGACCGGGTTCGTGTGGATGGTGAACCCCGACTTCCCCGGGTGTGACGCCGACGACTTCGACGGCACCGACTGTTGGGGCCAGGTCGACCTGATGCGGTCCGACCGGTTCGGGTACCGCGCGATGGCCGGCGGCATCGACGGCTCGGCGATCACCCGCCCGATCCACTCGCCGACTCCTCCGCGCGAGCTCGTGTGGGAGCGGTTCGCCGGTGAGGCGGCAGGGTTCGTCGTCGATGGTGACTTCGCGACCGATCGCGCCTCGCGGCGCCTGCTCACCGAGGTCGAGCCCACCGACACCGACCGGGCGTCGGTCGAGCGCCAGATCTCCGCGTGGGTGCCGCTGCTGCACGGGCGGTTCGCCGAGCCCACCGACCCGGTCGTACAGGCGCTCGCCGATCTGTGGCAGGCCGAGCTCGACCGGTCGGACGGGACTGTGGAGCGCGCGTGGGCGCTGGTGCTCACCGCGATGTGGATCGACCCCGACTCGGTGTTCTACTGATGCCCCTCGACCGCCGGAGGTTCCTCGCCGCCCTTTCCGCCGGGTTCGCCGTGCCGTCGCTCGCGCGGGCGGAGGCCCCGAAGCGGTTGGTGGTGGTGTTCGCCGAGGGCGGGTGGGACGTGTCGTTCTGCATGGACCCGAAGTTCTCGTCCGATCTGGTCGACGGCCCCCAGGTCGACGAAGACCCCGGCGACCCGGACGACCGCGAGTCGCTGCGCACGTTCGCCGAGATCCCGATCGCGGTGAACGACCGGAAGCGGCCGGCAGTGACGGCGTTCTTCGAGCGGTGGGCGCCGCGGACGGCAGTGATCAACGGCATCTGGATGGGCGCGCTCGCGCACGCCACCGCGCGGGTGCGGGTGTTGACCGGGACCCAGTCCGAGGTGAACCCGGCGTTCGCGGCGATCGCGGGTGATCGGCTCGGCGACGCGCTCCCGCTCGGGTCGGTCGACCTGTCGGGCGGCAGCTACTCGGGCTCCCTCGCGTCGAGCACCGGGCAGGTCGGGTACCAGAGCCAGATCCAAGCCTTGCTGCTCGACGGGGTCGGGTTCCCCGCGGCTCCCGGGTTCAGCGCGGGCGCGTTCCAAGCCGACGCCGCCCAGCGCGACCAGCTCCGGGCGTACCTCGCCGCGCGCCAGACCGCCGTGCGGCCCCGGTGGTCCGACGGCGGTCGCAACGACGTGGTGCTCGACGGCCGGATCGAGTCCCTGGTCCGCGCCGGGCGGTTCCGCGCAGACGGGGCCGAGGCGATCGCCCAGCTCCAGCTCGGCGCGTCACCGTCGCTGATCCAGCAGGCGGACCTCGCGGTGGACTTCCTCGCGGGCGACCTGTGCCGCGCGGTGACGCTCGACTCGCGCCGGTTCTGGGACACCCACGACGGCAACGATCTGCAGCACGCGAACTACCAGGCGCTGTTCGAGGGCCTCGACCACCTGGTCGCCGAGCTCGACACGAGCGGGCTGCTCGCGAGCACGATGGTGGTGGTGCTGTCCGAGTTCACCCGCACGCCGAAGCTCAACAGCAGCCTCGGCAAGGACCACTGGCCGTACGCCAGCTTCCTGGTCGCCGGCGCCGGCGTGCGCGGGGGCCGGGTGGTAG
>JBEBJC010000728.1:0-4603 GCA_040080105.1 Myxococcota bacterium | reverse complement strand
CCGCGGCGAAGGGGGATTCGGCCGACGAGACGGCCGCCTCCGAAGACAATGTCGAGGCGGCCGCGTGATCCAGTCAGAACCCCTGCGGCCGACCACTAGCGGGTCAGAACTGAAAGTACACGAAGTCGGCGAGGGTGGTGCGGTAGAACACGAACAGCGCCAACACCACACACGACCACGCCGTGGCCTGCCACGGCAGGTACAGCTCGGTCGACGCGAGCCGCGGCCGCAGCCGCTTCACGTACGCCCAGTGCGCGATCATCGGCACGCACCCTACCGCGGTCACCGACAGGACCACCACCGCCGCCAGCCATTGGTCGGGTGGGGCGACCAACGGGTTGCGCGTCAGGTGCATCACGATCCGGTCGAGGTTCCGCTCGCGGAACAGCAGCGAGCCCACCAGCCCGACCGCCACCAGGTGGAATCCGATCGCGAGCGCGTTGCCGAACGGGATCCGCGCGGCCCATTCGGGGAGGCGGCGCGCCGCGAGCCCGTAGAACACCACCCAGAACCCGTGGTACAGGCCGAACAGCACGAAGTTCCACGACGCCCCGTGCCAGAACCCGATGATCACGAAGGTCGCGATCGTCGCGAGCGCGAACCGCACCCGGCCTGCGCCGGCGTCGCCGACCAGCGGCCCCATCAGGTAGTCACGCAGCCAGGTCGACAGCGACATGTGCCACCGCTGCCAGAACTCCACCGTGGTGCGCGCCAGGAACGGCTCGCGGAAGTTCTCCGACATCTCGAACCCGAACAGGCGGGCGCTGCCGCGGGCCATGTCGGTGTACCCGGAGAAGTCGGCGTAGATCTGCACCATGAACCCGGCGGTGGCGGCCCAGATCAGCGGCCCCGAGGGCTCGCGCAGCACGAACACCTTGTCGACGTACGGCGCGATCGAGTCGGCCACCACCATCTTCTTGAACGCGCCCCACAGCGCGAGGGACACCCCGGACCGCAGGCCGGCCCAGGTCACGATCCGGGTGCGCTCGATCTGCGGCAGCAGCTTCTGCGAGCGCTCGATCGGGCCCGCGACCAGCTGGCAGAAGAAGCTGACGTACAGCAGGTAGTCGACCAGGTTCCGGCGGGCCTTCAGCTCGCCGCGCGCCACGTCGAGCGTGTACCCGATGGTCTGGAACGTGTAGAAGCTGATCCCGACCGGCAACATCAGCCCGAGCCCGCCCCACTCGAGGTCGAGCCCCAGCGCGTTGCCGGCGGTGACCACCTGCTCGGCGAAGAAGTCGGTGTACTTGAACCAGCACAACAGGCCGAGGTTCGACGTGAGGGAGAACGCGACGAAGAACCGCTTGTACCGCGGGACGTCCTCGATCGCCTGCGCCACGCCGAAGTCGACCACCGCGGCGGCGAGCATCAGCCCGACGAACCACGGGTGCACCCAGCCGTAGAACACGAGCGACGCGCCGAGCAGCATCGCGTTCTGCCACGCCCGGCGCCGCCCGAGCAGCAGGTACAGGCCGAACACCACCAACAGGAACAGCGGGTACTCGACCTGGACGAAGCTCACGGCGGGTCAGTTCCCAGCGGGCCGGGCGGCGTCGCGCACCTCGGCGCGGCCGCTGGCGGCGAGCCTCGGGCCGAGCTCGGCCGCGTGTGGGCCGGCCATCGCGGCGGCGGTCACCCGCACCGCCACGTCGGTCGGCAACAGGTCGACCCGGTCGGCCACCAGCAGCGCGAGCCCGCGGGTCGCGTCGGTCGTGACCCACGCCTCGAGCTCGTCGGGCACCTCGGCGGCGTGCCGCTCCACCAGGCACCCGGCGGCGCGCATCGGCACCGTGGGGGGCATGCTCACGTGCCGCACCAGATCGAGCAGCGCCGGCACGGGCTCGGCCACCAGCGCCTCGACCTCGGCGCACACGGGCTCGCCGTCGCGCACCGCGAACGCCTTGTACAGCAGCTCGCGCGAAGCCGGGACCTCGGCGGCGACGGGCTCGGCGGCGTCCACCGGCGCGGGAGCTTCGGACGGCTCGGGCGCGACCTCCGGCTCGGGCCCGGCCTTGTGGCAACCCACCCACGCGATCGTCCACAACATCGGCACCTCGGCCGGGCGTTTAACTGATCGGACCGTCGGCGGTCGACCGCGCTCCGTTCGGTCCATGGGGTCGACCCCGAGGACTCGCCCGGATAGAAGGCCGCCCTTCGAGGAGGAGACACAATGAATCGCGCATGGTTCGTCATGCTCGCGGCCCTGGCCGCCTGCGGCGGGGACAAGACCGACACCGACACCAAGGTCGACGCCGACGCGGACGCCGATGCGGATGCGGATGCGGATGCGGACGCCGACGCCGACACCGACGCCGACGTGGACACCGAGACCCCCTCCTCCTGCGTCGACGACATCCTCGCCGCGCCCCCCGCCAGCGCCTCGGGCACCACCGATGGCGCGGGGAACGAGGAGAACCCGCCGAACGGCTGCAGCACCGGCAACGGCCAGGACGTGGTGTACGAGTTCACCGCCCCCACCGAGGGCCGGTACGTGTTCGACACGCTCGGCACCGAGTTCGACTCGATCTTGTACGCGCTCGACACCTGCGTGGGCGAAGTCCTGGCGTGCAACGACGACGCCGACTTCTACGCCGGCATCTTCGGGTCGCAGATCGTGCTCGACCTGACCGCGAGCCAGACGGTCGCGGTGGTGGTCGATTCGTACGCCGACCCGGGCGACTACACCCTCGGCGTCGCTCAGATCCCGAGCGTCGAGACCACCTGTGACGATGGCGACGACGAGGACTTCGACGGCTCGTTCGACTGCCTCGACACCGACTGCGACGGCGCGCCGAACTGCCAGCCGAACTGCCCGGACGCGTCGTTCACCGACGGGGCCGCCTCGGGCACGACCGTCGGCCAGCCCGACGAGTCGGCCGGCTCGTGTGACACCTCCGCCTCGTACCTGCCCGCGCCCGACGTGTCGGTCGAGTTCGTGGCGCCGGCCGACGGGCGGTACCTCGCCCTGGTGACCGCCGACTTCGACACCGTGCTGTACGCGTACGACGCGTGTGGCGGCTCGGAGGTCGGCTGCGCCGACGAGGTCGGCGACGGCGGGGAGTTGCTGGTGTTCGACCTCACCGCCGGCGCGTCCGCGGTGCTCGTGGTCGACGGGTACCTCGGCGCGGTCGGGGCGTACGACCTCACGGTCGAGGCGATCCCGGCGAACGAGTCCGACTGCGCCGACGGCGCCGACGAAGACTACGACGGGTCGTCGGACTGCGCCGACACCGACTGCGCCGAGGCCCCGAGCTGCGTGCCCGGGTGCCCCGACGCGACCGGGGAGATCGGGGTGAACCAGGTCGGCACCACGTTCGGCCACCCCGACGAAGACGAAGGCAGCTGCGCGTACGGCAACGGGCCCGACACCTCGATCGCGTACGTGGCCCCGGCCGACGGCGCGTACACGTTCCAGCTGATCGGCACCCCGTTCGACGCCGCGCTGTCGGCGCTCGACGCGTGTGGCGGCGCCGAGCTCGCGTGTGACGACGCGTTCGGCAACGGCTACGACGCGATCGTCGTCGACGCCGTCGCCGGTCAGGAGATCGTGGTGGTGGTCGACGGGCTGGACAGCGGCGGACCGTTCACCGTCGCTTCGTTCCTGGTGGAGGCCACCGAGACCGTGTGCGGGGACGTGCTCGACCAGGACGTCGACGGGGACATCGACTGCGAGGACTCGGACTGCGCCGCGGAGCCGGCGTGTGCCCCGACCTGCCCCGAGCTGACCCTCGAGGGTGAGCTGCCGATCGTCGCGACCGGCACCACCGTGGGCCACGCGAACTCGTTCGTGCCCGACCTGTCCTGCAGCTACGGCGACGGCCCGGACGTGTCGTACACGTTCACCGCGCCCGCGGCCGGTGACTACACCTTCGACACCCTCGGCTCGCCGCTCGACTCGGTCCTGTCGGTGGTGGACGGCGGGGACTGCGCGGGCGTGCTGCTCGCGTGTGACGACGACATCGACTACGGCGTCTTCCAGTCGACCGTGACGGTGACGCTCGCGGCCGACCAGGTGGTCAGCGTGATCGTGGACTCGTGGTCCGGCGGCGGGGACTACGTCCTGACCGTGTCGCAGTAGCCGCGATGGGCGCGCTCGGGGTGTTGGTGCCGTCGCTCGCCGAACGCGGGCCGGACGCCCCCCCCGAAGCGCGCCCGCTCGGGCGGGCCGCCCTGTGGCTCGCCACGCTGGGGGTCGACGTGGTGCTCGGGCACCACGCGAGCGCCGGCGTGTTGTCGGGGGTCCGGGCGGCCCCCGGGCGGTGGGTGCCGGCCGAGGCCGCGGTGGTCGCGGTGTACGACCGGTACCCGTCGCGCGGGCGCGCCGACGAGCACCGGGCGCTGCGGGAGGGGCTGGCCGGGATCCCGCTCGCGAACGACCCCGGGTGGGTCGCGCTGTGCCGCGACAAGCTCGAGACCCAGGCGCGGATCGGGCGAGCCGCGCCGATGCCCGAGGTCGAGGCCGACCCGGCGCGGTTCGCCGCCGCGCTCGAGGCGTGGGGGGCCGGGTTCGTCAAGCCGCGGTTCGGGTCGTTCGGCGACGGGGTGTCGCGGGTCGTGGCCGGTGACGCCGTACCGACCGCGATCGAGGGCCAGCCGGTGATCC
>JBEBJC010000727.1:0-4611 GCA_040080105.1 Myxococcota bacterium | reverse complement strand
TGAGGGGGGGCTCGGGCTACCTCCGTCGCCGGGCCGCCGCGACCCCCACCACGATCAGCAGCACACCGGCCGGACGGGCCGGGTACGCGCACCCACATCCGCCCTTCTCGTCCTCCGCCGCCGGAGCCACCACGTCGGGGCTGCCGGTGTCCGCGGAGTCCGACCCCACCTGCCACCAGATCGTGCGGAGGCTGGTGAACCGGCCGTACAACGTGAGCGCGACCGTGTACTCGCCGGGCGCCGGCAGGGTGACCGTCGCCCCGCGGCCCTCCGCGCGGGCGACCTCGCCGCTCGTGTCGGTGACCCGCCACACCGAGGGATCGAACGTCTCACACTCCGGCTCCACCGCCGTCAGGTCGCTCATGAACAGCGTCCCGTCCGCTTCGACGACGAGGAACATCGTCGGCTCGGGCGGCGCGCACACCTGGAACTCGTCCGGCCACGGGCCGCACACCACCGGTTCGTCGCACCCGAGCGGAGGGACGATCTCGGCGCACAGCTGCAGCGTGTACGCGCCCGGCGCGTCGATCGCGAACGGGTCGCCGAGCTCGAGCCGCTCCCCATCCGGCGTCACCAGCCACTGATCGACCACCGGGCTCGGGCCGAACGCGCTCACCGTGCAGGCGTCGAGCGCCAGCTGGTCGCCCGAGAACGACAGCTGCCGGGCTCCGTCGCAGTCGGCCGACACCCCCGAGCCGTACAACGCCCGCAGGCTGGCCCTGTCGTCGGCCGACAGCACCGGCAGGCTGCACTCGGGCTGGTTGAACACAGACTCGATCCCGGCCTCGGGGCGCCCGAGCCCGAGCATGAACCCGACCATATCGGTCGCGACCCACGACAACCCTGGCCCGTCACACGCGCCGGCGGCGACCTCGTCGTCGGTCGCGAACGGCACGTCGCCCAACACGACGTCCTGATCGGCGATTCCTTGGTAGTCGTCTCCGAACCGCTGGAGCACCGAACCCGACAACAGGCTGTACACCACCGCGTCGTACGACTCGCTCGGGTCGACGCTGACGGTGGACCGCCCGTCGGTGGCGTGTACGTTGTCGGCGGTCTCGACCAGCGTGATCGCCGGCGGCGCGGCGCACGCGTCGTCGGTCCACTGGTCGACCCCCGCGGTGAACGCCTCCAGCAGCGCGCCTTCCGGCAAGCCCCCGGGGCTCGTGGTGGTCACCTCCAGCGTGACCGGGGCGGAGTGGACCATGCCGCTGTGTTCCCACGCGAGCGCGACCGTGCCGACCGCCAACCACATCCGAACCTCCTCGTGGAACGGGAGGCAATCGTTTCGTCCGCTCCGATCCCAACCTACCTCGATCTCAGCCGGCCGCCGCGGGGTCGAGCACCCACCAGTACGCCCCTCGAGGGGAGAGGCCCCCGATCGGTGTTGCAGGGTCGCGCGCGGCGAGCACCGGCGCCTTCGCCGCCCCGGTCGCGACCACCACCACACACCCCGCGGCCTCGAGCACGCCGCGCGACAACGTGAGCCGCTCGGGCGGCGGCTTCGGCGCGTCGGCCACCGCGAGCACCGTGCCCGGCGCGCTCGCGAGCGGGTGGCCGGGGAACAGCGAAGCCACGTGCCCGTCGGGCCCGACCCCGAGCAGCGCCACGTCGAGGGCGCCCACCTCGGCCAGCCACCGCGCCTCCACCGCCGCGCGCGCCTCCGCCAGCGACCCGGGCGCGTCGAGCGGGACTTCGCGCGGTCGGGTCTCCACCCGGGACAGCCACCGCTCCCACACGAGCCGCCGGTTGCTGTCGGCCGACCACCCGGCCCAGTCGGGGCCCTCCGCGGCGCCGTGCCGCTCGTCGACCCAGGTGAGCACCGTGCGCGCGGCCAACGCCGCCGGGAACGACGCCACGAACGCGTCGAACACCGGGATCGGACCGGTGCCGCCCGGCACCGCCAACGTGGCCCGCCCGCGCGCCGCCACCGCCGCCTCGAGCGCGGCGACCACCCGCTCGGCGGCCGCCGGTCCCACGTCTCGCGCCACCTGGATCGTCGCCGCCAACGCCCCTCCACGCCCCCGTGGTATCCTGCGCGGATGTGGTCCTGGGGCACGATCGCCGGCGCCGCCAGCCTCCAGGTGGGGGTCGGGCAGCCGTTCGCCGACCTCGGCTCGGCGCTCGCCGCCGCCGCGCCGGGCGACCGCGTCGTGGTGCACCCGGGCGTGTACCCGGCGGTCGCGCTCACCGACGGGGTCGAGCTCGTCTCGGTCGACGGTCCAGCGGTGACCACGATCGTCGCCGGGGCGGGCCCGGCGGTGCGCCTCGACGCCGGCGCTGCCGAGGTCCGCGGGTTCACCCTCGACGGGGCCGGGGTCGATCGCGCGTTCACCAACTCGGGCGCGCTGACGCTGCTCGACGTGGTGCTGACCGGCGGCGTCGCCGACACCGGGGGCTGCGGGTGGTCCGACGGCGAGCTCGTGCTGTCTCGCGCGACGCTCACCAATTGCACCGCCGCCACCTACGGCGGGGGGCTGTTCGTCGACCACGGCGCCACCATACTGTCGGTGGTCCGGTTCACCGGCAACACCGCGGTCGATGGGCGCGGCGGCGGGCTGTACGTGCAGAGCGGGACCGCGATCCTTCGCGGCGTGTGGTTCGACGCCAACCTGGCCGACGCGCCCGGCGGCGACCCGGTCAACGCGCTCGGCGGGGGCTTGTACATCAGCGAACTGGCGGTGGTGTCGGTGTTCGGCGGTGGGTTCACCGACAACGCCGTGACCTCGTACGACCCCGAGAACGGCAAGGGCGGCGCCGTGCGGGTGCGCAGCTCCACCCTGGCCGTGTTCGGCGCCACGTTCTCGAACAACTCCGCGACCGAGGTCGGCGCGGGGATCGCCGCGACCGATGCCACGCTGATCGTCGACGGCTCCCGGTTCCTGGGCAACCGGATCGACGAGGCGCTCCTCGATCCGCCGTACGGCGGCACGGTGTACTGCGAAGCCGGTTCCGACTGCACGGTGAGCGACTCGTGGTTCGAAGGGAACTCTGCCGGTGACGGCGCCGCGATCTGCACCAAGTCCGATCTTGTCGTGAGCGGCTCGATGTTCTGCGACAACGCGGCCACCAGCGACGGCGGCGCGATCGACGCGGGGAACGTCGACACTGGGGTGGTGGTCGACGTGTCGGGCAGCGTGTTCTCGCAGAACAGCACCGACGACCAGGGCGGCGCGATGGTGGTCACCGACCGGTCGGCGGTTTCGCTCCGCAACAACCACTTCGTCGCCAACACCGGCCCGAACGGATCCGCGGTGACGATCGGGGCCGAGACCGCGGCGTTCCCGGTGCTGTCGCGCAACAACCTGTTCACCGAGAACACCGGCGCCGACGCGTGGGCGCTCACCTTGTACGCGGGCGCCTACGACGAAGACTACGACTGGTTCTTCGCGAACGAGCCCGGCGACTTCGACCACCCGCTGGGCCCGTCCACCGGCGTCGACGACCCGCGTCTGGTGGGCCCGGCAGCGTCGTGTTCGGCGGCCGACCTGGTGCCGTCGCCCGACAGCCCGCTGCTCGGCGCCGGTGAGGCCGCTCCGGCGAGCCCGGTCGACGTGGGCGCGTTCGTCGGCACCGACCCCGGGCTGTTCGCCGACGCCGACGCCGACGGTGTGGCCGCGATGGTCGACTGCGACGATTCCGAGCTGGGGGTGACCCCCGACGCGGTCGAGGTGTGCAACGGGGTGGACGACGACTGCGACGGGCTGGCCGACGCGGACGGCGGGGCGGTCGACGGGGCGTGGCTGCACTTCGACAGCGACCTCGACGGGCTCGGAGACGCGACCGTCGCCGGGTTCGTGTGCCCCGCGCCGGGTTGGGTGGTCGACGCGACCGACTGCGACGACGCGGACGCCGCCTCCGGCTCGCTCGGGCTGTACTGGACCGACAGCGATGGCGACGGGTTCGGCGCGGGGGACGCCACCACGGTTTGTGGTCCACCCGGCGACGGGCAGGTCGAGGTGGACGGAGACTGCGACGACGCGGCGGGCGACGTCCACCCGGGCGCCGACGACCCGCCCGGCGGCGGTGACACCAACTGTGACGGGCTCGACGGCGACCCGTACGCGGACTCCGACGGCGACGGCGTGTCCGACGGGGTGGAGCTCGAGTGGGGCACCGATCCGGCGGACCCCGACACCGACCATGACGGGTGGTCGGATGGGGAGGAGGGTCCGCTCGACACCGACGCCGACGGCGTGATCGACGCGCTCGACCCCGACGACGACGGGGACGGGTGGGCCACCGCCGACGAGCCCCGCGGTGACGCCGACGCGGACGGCCATGAGAACCACCTGGACGCGGACGCCGACGGAGACGGGGCAGCCGACGGGGGCGACCCCGAGCCGCTCGATCCGGGCGGGGCCTCCGGCGTGGCCCCCGCGCCCCCCGGCGGCTGCTCGTCGTCGCCGCTCGCGGGCGGAGGATGGATCGCGGCGGCGCTGGTCCTGTGGCGCCGAACCGGATCCCGGGCGAAGGGGACCCGCGGATCCCCCTTGGGCAACGGAGCACGTTTTCCCCCTCTCCCCCGCATCGGGGGAGAGGGCCGGGGTGAGGGTGCGCCAGCAAAGCTGGCGCGGAGGAGTGGATGGAAGAGCCACACGACGAGGGCGT
>JBEBJC010000726.1:0-4611 GCA_040080105.1 Myxococcota bacterium | reverse complement strand
TCCCCACCCCGGCCGGTCCCTGGCCACCCGCAACGTGTAAGATACCACGGCAGGCGAGCCCTGCGCGAGCCTGTAAGGGGGATAGAGCAGCTCGGATGGTGGTTCTACAGCGTTTGTTCACCCGCGGTCTCACCCCGGGGATCCTATTTTGGGGCTGCGCGGATCCGCCGCCGGCCGCTCCTCCGTGGGAGGACCTCGCGGCCCAACTCGAACAGGACTGCGGCGCGTGTCACCTCGACGGGTTCGAGAGCGGCGGCTTCGCCCTCGACGGCGCACCGGAGTCGCTGCTCGACGCCCCCTCCCGGGCCGGGATGCCGTACGTGACCCCGGGGGAGCCCGACGACAGTTACCTGCTGCACAAGCTGGCCGGCACCCACGAGGAGGTCGGCGGGTTCGGCGCGCGGATGCCGATCGGTCCGCCGTGGTCGGACACGGACCTCGCGGCGGTGGACGAGTGGATCCGCTCGCTGCGGTAGCCGGTCACTCCACCAACGCGGCGATCGGCGGGTAGCCGGGCAGCCACTCGGCCGGGTCGAGGTCGTTCGCCGCGAGCAGCGTGGCGCCGAGGTGCGAGGTGGTCGGCACGACGCCGCCGTCCGCGAGGTCTCCGGTCGCGAGGTCGATCCCGCGGCCCTGGAAGTTCGCGTCGTACCCGCCGACCTGGCGGTCGCCGCGGATGCCGGGCCCCCAGGTCATCAGCGAGGTGTACGGCCAGTGGTCCTTGCCGTTGTCCCCGTTGAGGCCGGGCGTCCGGTTCATCTCGGACAACACCAGCACCACCACCTCCTCCGACAGCGGGCGCCCGCTGGTGCCGGTGGTGGTGTCGAGCTGCTCGCGCAGCTCGAGCAGGCCCGCGAACAGCTCCTCCCACAGCGGAGCCTGGCGCGCGTCGTTGTCGCTGTGGGTGTCCCACGCGCCGCTGCCGAACGACAGCGACACGGACCGGGACAGGCCGGTCGCGATCGCCTCCACCGCGACGCCGAGCTTGCCCTGGAACCCGTTGCTCGCGCCGAACGTGGTGGCGTACCGCGCGTCCTCGAGATCCACCGCGCGGCGGTGGGCCTCGGCGAACTTCTGCAGCTGGAGCCGCTCGGCCTCGGACACCGCGGCTTGCTGCGCCGCGGCCGCCCGGCGGGCCACGTACCGGTCGACCGCGCCCTGGACCGACCGCGACGGCAGGGGCAGCGGCTCGTCGTTGTACGACAGGCGCGACCCGTCGATCAGCCCGTCGAGCTGACCGTTGAGGCCCGACCGCGCCACGGCCATCCCGAACTGCGACGGGAAGCTCGGCCCGTCGATCACCAGGTTCGGCAGCACGTACCGATCGGCTGCGACCCCGGCCAGCAGCGCGGCCCAGTCGGGGGTCCCGCGGGTGCCGCCGGTCATCATCATCTGGGTGCAGGTCTCGTGCGCCACCGACGGCACGAGCAGCCCCTCGAGCACCGCCACGTCGGCGTGGTGGCGCTCGAAGAACGCGCGCACCGACGGCCGGCCGGGGCCGTCGACGAGCGACAGGTTGCCCACCCGCAGCCGGTCGGCGGCGGGCTCCATGTCGACCGCCGGGTTGTCGAACCCGTCGGTGAACACCCGGGTGGTGTCCCACCCGCCGTACGCGAACACCACCACGAACCGCTTGTCCGAGGTGGCGGTCGCCGCCCGGAGCAGCTGCGGGACGAACAACCCGAGGCCGGAGGCGGCCGCGGTACGGAGCATGAACTGGCGCCGATCCATGGTCGTCCTCTCAGTAGGTGACGAAGTCGGGGTCGCGGAGCAACGCGGCCAGCACGGCCTTCCACGAGGTCTCGGGGCGACCGTCGATCGCGTCGACCTCGGTCCACAGCGCGAGCAGCGCCTCGACCTCGGGCCCGTCGGGCGCCACCGAGCGCCCGAGCACGTCCACGTACAGGTGGACGATCTGGGTGGTGACGGCCTCGGGGTCGGTGTCGGGGAACTCGGTGAAGTCGATGTCGCGGAACAGCCGGCGTTCGGAGGGCTCGAGCCCCTTCTCCCGGCTCACCGCGTACGCCGCCGCGCCGGTCGCGACCTGGTCCTGCACCAGCAACATCGTGCTGTTCGGCTCGTGCGCCGGCACGGTGACGGTCGAGCCGTCGATGCCGCCCGCGAGGGTGGTCACCCCGTCCAGCTCGTGGTCGAGCTGGGTCGCGCCGTCGATCGTCCAGTCGAACCCGGTCAGGTCTCGCACCGCCGAACGGAGCAGGTCCGGCGTCATCACCTTGCGCGGCATCCCGGTGACCCCGTCGTCCACGACGCCCAGGTACCGCGGGTCCTGCAGCACCGACCGCCAGATCGAGCGGATGGTCCGACCTCCCTGGCGGAACGCGCGGGTGTGCTCGGTGATCGCGTCGTCGTCCTCGCCCTTGATCAGCGGCCGCCGCAGGAGGTGCTGGTACACGTGCTGCACCGCGCACGGATCGAAGTCGGGGTCGCGCAGCAGCTGCGGGCCGAGGTCGGCGAGCGACGTGCCCTGGGCGCCGTACCACCCCGGCGGGATCCCGCCGAGGTCCTCCCAGGTCCGCTCGCTCTCGGCGTGGTACCGCAGCCCGTCGGCGAGCAAGAACCCGGCGTCGTACTCGAAGTCGAACCCCCAGAAGTACGCGGCGATGGGTTCGAGGTCGTCGTGGCACGCCTTACACGACGGATTGGTGCGGATCGCGTCGTTGAGGGCCTCCTCGTCGAGCAGGTTCACGTCGTTGTCGAACGTGACCGGCGTCTTGAGGAAGTCCCGACACACGAACAGCTTGCTCGCGACGTTCGCCCGCTTGCGCTGCTTGTTCGAGGCGGTGCTCGGGTACCGCCACCACAACCCGTTCGACGCGAGCACGCCCGCCGCCGGACGCCCGTCGGTGTACCGGGCGGTGGCCCACCCCTGCGTGTCCGCCGGGCGATCGGTCGGGAACCACCCCGCGAGCCGATCGTCGATCACGGTGAAGTCACCGGTCACCGCGAGGTCGTACGGCAGGTCGTCGACCGCGATCCGCGCCATGATCCGCAGCGGCTCCTCGCCGGCCGACGCGACGAACCCGTCGGGGTCGTCCATCAGGTCGTACACGGCGGCGTAGTCGTAGAACCGGAGGTCCTCGAGCCGGGTGAGGAACGCCTCCTGGTAGTTCGCGAGCACCTGGTCTTCGAACCGCGGGTCGGCGAGGAACCCCTCCACCAGCGCGGCCAATGCGTCGGGGTCCGCCTCGACCGCCGCGACCTCGTCACGGGTCGGGCGGACGCCGCGGATGTCCAGGCTGGCGCGCGCGAGCTGCCGCACCGCGGACAGCTCGACCGGGTCCGAGCGCTTCTGGTCGTGGTGGCCGCCGGGCGGTTCACCGGTGCAGGCCGTCAGGGCGAGCCAGATCATCACCGACCTCCGGTCTTCCACGGGGTGAAGTCACTACAGACCTCGCCGAGCTCGAGCCCGCGCCACCACACGGCGCCGCACCCGTCGCAGTCGGCGCCCTCGGCGCCGTCGCCGCCGGTGAACACCACGTCGAACCAGTCCGCTTCGGTGGTGCGGAGCGAGATCGTGCCGGTGGGCTCGGCGCAGCGGTACCCGCTGTCGTAGTACACGTCGGTGTAGTCGACCGTGTCGATCGGCCCGGCGAGCCCGGTGACCTGGCCGTCGAGCGACTGGTACCGCCAGCCGTCCCCTTCGCCGGCGTCGATGGTGAGCTCGTGGGGGGCGAGGCCGTCCTCGATCCACGTGCCGCGGGTCACCGCCGCGTCGTACGCCATCGTCCCGTCGAGGTAGTCGTAGGTGTACAGCTCGTAGCCGTAGTCCACGACCGACCGCGACCAATACCCGGCCGCGGTCAACACCCGGTCCTGGGGATCGACCACCGTGGCCGACACGTACAGCCCCCGGTACCCGCTCGAGTCCCCGTAGTCGTCGCTCTGGTAGTCACCCGCGTACCCGGAGAACGTGGCGCCGCCGGGCGTGTCGCACTGGGAGTACCAGTTCGTCGAGTACCCGCCGTAGGTGCCGGTGGCGTAGCCGTAGGTCGAGGGGCAGTACCCGCCCGAGTACGCCATCACCGAGTCGTACGCGGCCATCGGCGGGTCCGCCGACAGCTGGGGCACGAGCGCCACCGCCTGCGCGAGCCCCTCGGTCAAGCCGTCCACGTCGAGCGTCGGGGGGGTGGTGCCAGTGGGCACCGTCCACGAGGTCGAGGGGGTGGTCGGCTCCCCGGGTTTGTCCTTCGGATGAGGCTCGTGGTCGGGATTGCCGCAGGCGAGGAGAACGGTCAGCATGGGTGACCCCCACGACAGGATGCCCGACCGGGGCGCCACCGTCAATCGTCGAGCGCCCGTATCGCCCGGAGCAGGGCTTCGCTGCCGAACGGCTTCTGCAGAAAAACTTGTGGCCGCCGGGTCAAGGTCGCGACCGGGGAGTCCGCGTAGCCAGAGATCAACACCAGCGGGGGGGTCACGCCCCGCTGCGCGAGCGCCGTGACCAGGCCGGCACCGTCCAGGCGCGGCATCACGAGGTCGGTGACCAACAACGTGGGCTGCAGGCCCGCGTCGACCCGGGCGAGCGCCTCCACTCCGTCGGCGGCGGCGTGAACCTCGTGGCCCCCCGCCTCGAGCGCCAGCGCGAGCACC
>JBEBJC010000725.1:0-4612 GCA_040080105.1 Myxococcota bacterium | reverse complement strand
GGGGGCGACCTCGGGCGGGCCCGGCTCCTGCGCGCCGAGGCGTGGCAGCTCGGACGGGACGCCGGCGGGACCGAGCTGCCGACCGAGGTGGGCTGGGCGTTGCGGGAGCTGGAACGCACATCGGAGAACTGGGTCGGCTGAGGTTCGAAGGATTGGGCCCGGCGACGACACCAACCCGCCGGAGGCCCTATGTTGTGGTTGTCCATGTCTTGTTCGGTCCCGGTGAAATCCGATGTCGCACCGGCAGACCCGCCCGCGCCCACGACAGACCCTGTCGTCCCCGATCCGCCGGCGCTCGACAGTGCGACCGCCGACTCGGGCACACCGACCCCCACCGGGGACACCGGAGGCCCGGCGCTGTCGCCGCTGGCGGGCACCTGGGCCGGTCCGTGTGTGGATCCCGACGGTCTCCAGTCGATCGAGTTCGACCTGAGCTTGGTGGAGGTGGCGGGAGCGGTGAGCGGTCGCGGCACCCTGACCGTCGGGCAGGTGTACGGCGGCGGGTCCTACACCTTCGTGGTCGACGTGTTGGCCCAGGGTACCTGGGACGGGACCTCGTGGATGGAGGTGGAGCTCGGCCAGGACTACGGCGGGGTCGCGCAACCCATCAACCTGCAGCTCGCGGGAGAGGTGGCCGGCACGACGTGGCTGGCAGAGTTCGGCTCGACGATCTACCCGTACCCGCCGTTCCCCTGCACGCTGGAGCAAACGCCGGTCAGTCCTTGAGGATGCGCTGCGGATCGTCGAGATCGTCGAACTGACCGCGACGCCCCCACGAACAGGACCGCGATCCTCCCGGCGAACGGATCGACGAACGGATCGACGAACGGATCGACGAACTCCGGAAGCTGGGCTGTCGAGTCCCCCGTGTCTGCCTTTCAGGCCATCAACTTCCCGTTACCACGACGTAACAGGAGTTCGGCGAGGCTGCGGAATCCCCGCGTGCAGCGGGGTGGGAGGCGAGCATGCGCAAGTGGAACTTCCTCGTGATGATGTTGACCCCCGGCCTGATGGCCGTGGACGCCTGCGGGATCACCACCAAGGACTCCGGGACGGGGACCATCCCGACCACGCACACATCGCCGACCACGGACACACCGCCGACCACGGACACGACCGACGGCCTCGGCATCGAGATCTGCGAAGGAGACGACTGTGTGTGTTCGGACTTCGGTTGTGACGTGACGTGCACCGGGACCGGGTCGTGCGACACGGCGTGCCAGGCAGCCGACCCGTGCACCGTGGACTGCAACGGGGCGCCGAGCTGCGACGTCGGGAGCGGGGGAGGCGGCTCGGTCGACGTCGACTGCGCGGGCTCCGACACCTGCGACGTCGAGTGCAGCCAGGCCGACAGCTGCACTGTGGACTGCGCCGGGACGGATTGCGACGTCACCTGCCCGTCGTCGGGATGCGAGGTCACGAACTGCGGCCCGGACTGCACCGTCCTCTGCGGGTTCGTTCCACAATTCCCGTCGGGCTCGACCGTCAGCTGCCCGTAGTCGCCCGGTGGGTCGCGGCCAGCGCCGCGAACCCGTCGCGCAGCTCGCCAGGAGCCGCGCGCGAGGCGCCGAGGTCCCCGAGGAGCGCGAAGTCCCGGTCGACGAACCCACTGGCGACCAGCCGCCGGTTGGCCTCGTCCAACGCTGCGCGCGCCTCGGGCGGGCGCCCCGGGGTGGCGATGACGGCCCGCGCCAGCTCCAACATCGCCACCCGGGCGGATCGGCCCTGCGCGACCGCGCGGCCGTGGGTGGTCTCCACCAGCTCGGCGGCCTCGTCGATGCGCCCGCGCGCGGCCGCACACAGCACGAGGTTGATGTCGGCGACCACCTCGTCGACGCCGGCCTCCCGGAACAGCGCTCGCGCGGTGCGGTAGTGCGCTTCCGCCTCGTCCAGGTGGCCCGCGCTCCGCTCCACTTCTCCGAGGTTGTTCTGCGTCCAGGCGCGGCGGCTGCGGCTCCCGGCCTCGGAGTACCACGCGTCCGCCGCGGTGAGCCTCGCCCGCGCTTCGTCGATCCGGCCCAACGCCAACGCGCACAGGCCCGCGTGGACGTTGTGCTCCGCCACGTCCGTCGGTTGGGCGCCTGCCGCGCGCAGGTCGGCTTCCGCGCCCGCCAACCGGATCCACGCCTCCTCGGGCCGCCCGCGATCCATCGCGTCCGTCGCGAGCCAGCGCCGGACGCGTGCGCGCAAGGCGGGCTGTCCTGCACGCTCGGCTGCGAGCTCCGCCTCCTCGAGCGCGAGGTGGCTCTCGCCGAGCGCCCCCCGAACGTTGTGCTGCACGCCGAGCTGGTACAAAGCGGAGGCCAACAGCCCGTCGTCCCCGGTGGCGCGCGCGGCACGCACCGCCTCCGCCGCGAGGTCGCGCGCCTGCGCGAGGTGACCCTTCACCCGCGACCACCGGCTGCGGACCTCCTGCCACTGCGCTCGGAGCCGCGGGTCCTCTGGCGTCCCGACGGTGGCCAGCGCCGCACAGCACGCGGCGGCGAGCTCGGGCGCCCCGTGGAACGTGGCGCGCTCGGCCGCGAGCAGCACGTCCTCGATCTGGGCGAGCGCGTCGGCGCCCTGCAGACGGGAGAACCACGCCGCGTGGCGCAGCTCGGCCTCGGTGCGGGACCCCTCGTCGAGAGCGTCGCGCATCAGCGACGCGAGCGGCCGCAGCAGCCGCAGTCGCAGCGAGCGGTCCGGCTCGGGCTGCGAGCTCGTCAACCACCCGCGCCGGATCCACCGGGACAGCGTGGCCCACGGAGGGTCGTGCCGACGGTCGGGGCCAACGTCGACGACGGCTTCGGCAGCCTCGACCTCGAACCACCCGGCGAACACGGTGAGCTGCGCCAGCGCGCGCCGCTCCCACGGCTCGATTCCGTCGAATCCCAGCGCCAGCGCCCGCCCGAGGTGGCGGTGACGCTCGGGGAGCGCGCCGAGCTCGGCCTCGAGCGCGAGCGGCAGGTCGCGGGCCCGCGCCAGCAACGTCTCCTCGGCGATGTCGGGGCGTTGGGCGGCGGCGAGGACGACGGCGAGCGGCAGGTGCCCGACGCTTTCGCAGATCGCCAGCGCGAACGGACCCGCGTGTGGACCGGCTCGATGCCGATACAGCGCCTCGGCGTCCGGCGCGGAGAGGGGTCCGAGGCGGATCGTTCGCTCCCCGGGGACCCCCAGCGGAGCTCGCGCGGCCACGACCACCGCCCGTGCCCGCAGCGCGGGGACCGACCGGGCGAGCGACGAGGCGCACGCGTCCACATGGTCGACGAGCAGCACCCGACCGGGCGCGTCGGCGCCGTCCATACGGGCCGCGAGCTCGTCCCCGTCGACGGCGGTACTTCCGTCCACCCGCACCGCGTCGTGCAGCTCGCGGGCCACGGCGTCGAGCACCGCGCTCTTCCCGATGCCCGGCAGCCCGTACACGGTGATCACGGCGTTGGCGGCCACCGCGGTGCGAATTTCGGCCAGCACGGCGTCGCGGCCGATGAGGGCGTCGGGAAGCACCTGCCGTGCGCTCGGCGGCTCGAACCGGTAGCCCACGCCGCGCACCGTCAGGACGTGGTCCGGCGCGGATGGCTCGCGCTCGATCTTCTCGCGCAGGCGGCGCACGGTCACGTCGACCACCCGCGTGTGGGCTGAGCCGCGGTAGCCCCAGATCTCGCGCAGCAGCGTCCGGCGGTCGACCGGGCGCACGGGATGGGCGACCAGCCATGCGAGCAGGTCGACTTCGCGAGGGTGGAGCTCCACGCTCGCGGCCCCGTCGCGCCGGGCCACCCTTCGTTGGAGGTCCACCTCCGCGCCGCTCAACCGGAGGATCACCGTCCCACGTCCACGTCCGAGCCTACGTCAGCGTACACCACCTCATTCACGTCCAGCCGTGCACGCTTGAGCAAACGCCGGTCAGTCCTTGAGGATGCGCTGCGGAGGGTCGTCGAGGTCGTCGAACTGACCGCGACGGGCCGCCCCCACGAACAGGACCGCGAACGTCGCGCCGAGCACCAGCGCCATCGGCAACAAGATCAGGATGATGTCCACCGGTCCTCCTCCCGGCGGGTCCGCGGTTCGACCCGCAGCCCGCCCCACAGCACCAACAGAGACGACAGCGGCATCAACACCGCCGCCACCAACGGATCGACGAACCCGAACGCCGCCGCGCTCACCGCGGTGAGGTTGTACGCCACCGACCGGACGAGGTTCGCCCGCACCGTCGCGCGCACGACCCGAGCGACCCGCAGCGCGGCGACCACCGGGCGGAGCCCGTCACCGACCACGATGCCGTCGGCGGCGAGCACCGAGGCCGCGACCCCGGTGCGCATCACCAGACCCACGTCGGCGCGCACCAGCGCGGGCCCGTCGTTGAGGCCATCGCCGACGAACAACACCGTGTGCCCCTCGGCGCGGCGCGCGTCGATCCACCGCGCCTTGTCTTCCGGGGTGGCCCGCGCGTGGACTTCGGTGGCGCCGATCTGCGCCGCGATGCGCTCGGCGACCTCCGGGTGGTCCCCGGTGAGCATCGCCACGTGCGCGCTCGCCTCGAGCTGGCGCACCACCGACCGCGCGTCGGTCCGCTGCACGTCCCGCAGCTGGATCCGGCCGACCAGGCCGTCCCCGACCAGGTGGACCTCACCCGGCC
>JBEBJC010000724.1:0-4617 GCA_040080105.1 Myxococcota bacterium | reverse complement strand
GCGCCTCCTCGAGACCGTCGGCCGGCGCGCCCACCACCAGCGCCACGTACCCGCGGCCCACCGGGTACCACGCCACGTCGCAGTTCGCGCGCGCCTCGACCGGAGCGCCGAGGCGCCGCTCCACCCGGCGCCGCACCACCTCGGACGGCCCGCCCGCGAGCGGCACACAGAACGTGGTCGGACCGAGCGGCACCGGGTCGCCGCCCGCCCGCGCCGCCGCCCGCAACGCGCGGTTCGTCGGCGCCTCCAGCACCCACGCCGTCACCGGCGGCTCCGCGCCGTCCATCAGCGGCCGCGCACGTCGGCCACCAGCGCGTCGGGCAGCCGTCCCGTCCGCTGGAACGTCCGCATGTGCAGGATCGGCTCTCTGCCGAGGTCTGCGACGGTCCGCCCGTTCACCCGCTCGGTGTACACCTTCGGGGGGTGGCTGGCCAGCTCGGCCTCGCGCGGGGTGCCGATCCGCTCCAGCACGCCCTCGAGCGCCGCCAGGTCGTTCATCTTCATGTACGGGCAGGTCGCGCATCCCCCCGCGACCGAGCAGCCCTCGCCCCCGGCCACCCCGGGCACCAGCCGCAGCACCGAGCCGGGGTCCTGCGCCACCGCCTCGCTCGCCACCGGGAACACGATCTCGACCTCCACGTCGGACCGGCCGCGGGCGCGCAGCTTCTGCTGCACCTGGGTCACGATCGACGTGATCATCCCGGACTCGGTGCCGAGCACCACCGGCACGTGCGCCGGGCCGCCCGCGTCGGCCGCGCGATCGACCGCGGCGGTGATGAACCCGAGGATGTTCGAGGTCGAGCCGACCACCCCGCGGCCGTGCCGCTGCGCCTCCACCGCGAGCGCGAACATCTCCCCCGGCACCTCGAGGTGGGCGGTGAGCAGCGCGTCGGGGTGCTCGGCCTTCACCCGGCGCACCACGTCGTCGCCGAACAGGTGGTGCACCATACACGTGCCCTGGCGGAAGTACGTGAACCGCTCGAGCAGCTCGAGCACGGTCCGCTGGTCGTGCTCCGGGTGCAGCGCGCGGAGCTGCGCCTCGGGCAGCCCGGCGAACTGGGTCAGCATCGTGTGCAGGTTGCCGCCCATGTAGGTGTCCGGCCCGTACGCGATCGACACCTCCGGGATCTGCGCCTTCGCCTGGAGCAGGCTCTGCACCACGTTCGAGCTGGTGCAGGTCAACGTGGGCACGATCGCGTGTGCGCGCGCCTTGGTGAGCAGGCTCGTGTTGATGTACACGACGTGCAGCGCGCTCGGCGCCTGCGCCCGCTCGGCGAGCCAGTCGAAGTACGCGGGGTGCTCGGCCGACTCGGCGAGCGAGCACCCGATCGCGCGCGAGGTGGCGCGGTACACGACCACGTCGGCGTGGCCGGCCGAGTCGAGCACCGCCCGCACGTTCTCCGACATGAAATCGACGCCGAGCACCACGATGTGCTTCTTCCCGGCCTCGGCCATCTTCACCGCCACGTCGGCCATCTGCAGGCTGTCGGCGATGAACGTGTGCGGCGCGCCGACCGCGACGAGCGCCCCCTGCAGCTCGGCGTCCATGTAGAAGTGGGCGACGATCCCGGTCGAGGTGGCGGCGCACCGCTCGGCGAGCGAGCGGACCAGCGCCGGGTCGGGCGACAGGAACGCGGCCTGGGCCTCGGCGAAGCTGCCCCGGGGGACGAGGGTGTCGGCGCGGACGGTGAGGCTCGGGAACGAGGTGGTCATGCCCGCGTCGTATCCCCCCCTGCACGAGGTTTGCACGGGCGCTCCCCGCCCGATCCGGCGGCCCGCGGGTACTCCGGACGGGTGGAGGTTCGATGAACGCGCGGTTCTGGGCGGTGCCGGTGTGCGGGTCGGCGCTGGTGTTGGTCGGGCTGGTCGCGCGCGAGGTCGTCGGTCAGACCTGGCCGTGGCTCGCGTTCAACCTGCTGCTCGCGTGGATCCCGCTGCTGCTCGGCGCGGTCGCCTCCCGTCACCCGGGGCTGCTGGTCGCGCTCGGCCTGCCGTGGCTGCTGTTCCTGCCGAACGCCCCGTACCTGCTCACCGACCTGTGCCACCTCAAGGCGCGCGCCCCGGTGCCGCTGTGGTTCGACACCGCGCTGCTCGGCGGGACCGGGGCGCTCGGGATCGCGATCGGGGTCGCGAGCCTGCACCAGGTGGTGGGCGCGGTGCACGCGTGGTTCGGTCGGTGGCCGGCGGTCGCGGTGTGGTTCGGGGCCCCGATCGCGTCGGGGTTCGGGATGTACCTCGGCCGGTTCCTCCGGTGGAACTCGTGGAACGTGGTCACCCGGCCGTACGAGCTGGTGGCCGACATCGCCGACATCCTGCTCCACCCGGCCGCACACGTCGACGCCTGGGCGTACACCGCCACGTTCGGCGGGCTGTTCCTGGTCGCCGCGCTCGGCCCTCGCCCGGCGCCGGTGGTATCCTCGGCGACGTGACCGTCCCCGCCGAGCACGAGTGGATCGATCCCCAGGTCCTGCGGGTGGACTGGCTCGAGCACGCGATGTTGGTGCACGCGATCACGCTGAGCGGCGACCGGCCGTCCCCGTGGGTCCACCCGCTGTTCGCGGGCGCGGTGGGCACCGGCATCGGCGGCGCGGTCGCGCTGTCGACCGGGTGGCTGGTGGCGGCGGGCGCGCTCGGGCTCGCGTGGGTCGGGTTCGCCGCGGGGCTGTCGGTCGAGGCGTGGCGGGTGGCGCGCGCGGCCCCGCCGGTGCGGCGGCGGCTGTTGATCGAGCTGCGCCCGGACCAGCTCGCGTGGACCGTGCTCGACGGCGATCGGTGGAGCATGCAGCACCAGCACGAGCTGCCGTTCCCGACCGTGTCTCGGGCGGCCCCGGTCGACGCGGAGCACGGCGCGGAGGTCGACCTGACCCTGCTCGACGGCAGCCACCGCCGGATCCCGCTGCACGGCCTGCCCGCGGCGGACGCCCAGTGGTTGGCCGCCCGGATCGGGGAGGGGATCGAGGCCGCCGCCGACGCCGCGATCGACTGAGGGCCCGCCTCCCGACGAACACTCCTGTCGGCGCCGCCCTCCCAACCGGATCGTTCGTCTTGCGGAGGGCCCTGACGGTGGTACCGTGCCCCGATGGACCTCGGCACCGTCGGGTGGGGATGTGGGGGCGCGCTCGCGCTGTGGCTCGCGGCGGCGCCGGTCGCCCGCGCGCGCCTGCCGTTCGCGTGGGAGCACCCGCTCGGGGTGGCCGGCGGGCTCGGGGTCGCCGCGACCTCCGCGCTCGGGCTCGGGTGGGCGCCGGCCGAGCGGTACATGGGCGACGTGGGGCGGATCCTGTACGTCCACGTCCCCGCGGCGTGGCTGTCGCTCGCGTGCTTCGCGGTCGCCGGCGCGCTGGGGATCGGGTCGCTGCTGACCCGCAGGCGCGAGGTCGACGCGGCGCTCGCCGCGACCTGCGAGGTCGGGGTGGTGCTGGGCGCGCTGCTGGTGGCGCTCGGCGCGTGGTTCGCCCGCCCCACGTGGGGCGTGTGGTGGACGTGGGACCCGCGGCTGGTGTCGACCCTGGTGCTCACGCTGTCGAACGGCGGGCTGCTGCTGCTGCGGGCGCTGCTGCTCGACCCGTCCCACCGCGCGACCGCCACCGCCACCGGCGCGGTGATCGCGGCGGTGAACGTGCCGATCGTGTACTTCAGCGTGACCTGGTTCGCGTCGATCCACGCCGAGCCCACGGTGCGGCCCGGGGAGTCGCCGATCGACCCGCACATGGGCGACGTGCTGCTGCTGTCCACCGTCGCGCTCGCGGCGCTGACGGTGTGGTTCGTGGCCCGCCGCGCCCGGCTCGGCCTGCCGGCGACCGCGGGGTGAGGGGGCGGTCGCCCGGGGCACGTTGTTCAGGAAGCCGGGCCTGCGCGGCGTCGGCGCTGCGGTCCTCGCGGCAGCCACGCGGATGGATTCCACAGGGCGGCGCGCTGGCCCGGGCGGCGCTGCCCCTGGCGGACGGGTCTCCGGGCGAGGCCCCGGAAGCGGAGCGGTGGGGGTGTTGCCACCTGCTGCAGGCCTGCGACAATCCTGCGACACACGCCCGGCGTGTGCGAGCGATGGAGGGTCAGGAGGTCGCGATGATGAAGTCCCTGAACAGAGTCTCCGCAGTCGGCGGGCTGGTCGCCGTGATGGTCGTCGCCGGGACGGCGATCGCGGGGAGCCGGCTCGTGCCGCTCGACAGCATCGAGGGCATCCGGGTCGAGGGTCACACGGTGACGTTCGATGAGCAGATCGTCACGGCGACCCCCGTCGATACCGACTCCCTCAAGCTGAAGTGGAAGAAGAAGGTGCTCTACCCGGTCGAGTTCCTCCAGTGTGGCTGCGCCGAGGGCAAGGCCGGCGGCAACAGCTGCCACTGGGACAAGACTGGAAACAAGGCCACCTGCACCGGTAGCTGCGGGGGCGAGAGCTGCGTCATCGGCAGCATCGTCGTCAACCTCCCGGATCCCGTGCAGAACTGACACGGCCGGGCGGTGGGGTTCCTCGTGTTCGTTGGATGGACGTACACCGCGGACCCACCGGACGGCTCGGCGACCCCGTGCCGCAGTGCCGACGTGCGGGTCCGCCCCCTGGCGGGTCAATACGAGACTTCGCCCTGGGCGGCACCGAGCCGTCCGTGAGCCCCCACC
>JBEBJC010000723.1:0-4618 GCA_040080105.1 Myxococcota bacterium | reverse complement strand
GGGTTCCCGAACCTGGCCCCGTTCCCGCCCCGGTCCGACGCGGTCGGGCCCGCGGGCAAGCGCGCGTTGTTGCTGGTCGGCAGCGCGAAGGCCTCGGGCACGAGCCTGTCCGAGCGGCTCGGGCGGGCGCTGCTCGAGCGGCTGGCGCACCGCGGCTGGTCGACCGACCTGCGGTGGCTGCACCACGTGGTGAAGCTCGGGCGGCCCGAGGCGCCGGCGCTGGTGGAGGCGATCGGGGGCGCCGACCTGGTGGTGCTCGCGGCCCCGGTGTACGTCGACTGCCTGCCGGCGGTGGTGCTGGCCGCGCTCGAGCGGATGGGCAACGCGACCGGCGGGGCGGTGTTCCTCCCGATCGTGCAGTGCGGGTTCCCGGAGACCGAGCACCTGACCCTCGCGCTGGAGGTGTTGTCCACCGCGACCCGGCGGCTCGGGTACGGGTGGGCCGGCCACCTCGCGGTGCCGGGGGGCCCGGCGCTGGCGAGCGCGCCGCTCGACCGCCCGGGGCTGGCCGGACGCCAGGTGGAGGGCTTGGACGGCGCCGCGGCGGCGCTCGACGCGGGGCAGCCGGTGCCGGAGTCGGCGATCGAGGCGTTCGGCACCGCGGTCGTGTCGCCGGCGGTGTACCGATTCGCCGGCAACGCCGGGTGGGTCGCGCAGGCGTGGGGCCACGGCGTGCTGCTCGACCTCGGGCGCCGGCCGTTCCCGGAGAGCGCTACCTGACGGTGTCGCCGGGCTTCGCCACCGCGTTCACCAGGTCGGTGACGACCTCGCCGCCCGCGGCGAGGATCATCCCCTCCGACGGCACGCCGCGCAGCATCCGCGGCTTGAGGTTCGCCACCACCACCACGTTGCGGCCGACCAGGGACTCGGGCGCGAACACCGCCTTGATCCCGGCGCAGATCGTGCGCGGGCGGGCCTCGCCGAGGTCCACCTTCAGCACGAGGAGCTTGTCGGCGTTCGGGTGAGGGCCGGCCTCGAGCACCTTGCCCACCCGGAGCGCGACCTTCGCGAAGTCCTCGTACTCGATCCAGCTCATCTCCGGCAGCGGAGCGTCCTCGGCCACGGTCTCCTCCTTGGTGGGTGCGAACAGCGCGGCGATCGACGGAGGCAGCTCCGCCAGCCGCGGGAACAACGGGTCGCCGACCTCGAGGGTCGCGCCCGGGTCGAGCGCCTCGAGCGGCGGGCCCGAGATCGCGCGCTCGACCAGCTCGGCCGACCGGGCGGGGTCGAGCCCGAGCCGGCGCAGCAGCTCGGGGGCCTTGGTCGGCATCACCGGCGACAGCAGCAGCCCGGCCAGCGCGCACACCTCGAGCGTGTCGCGCATCGCGACCTTCAGCCCCTCCACGTTGCCGGCCTTGTTCAACGCCCACGGGGCGGTGGTGTCGACGTACTTGTTGCCGGCGCCGACGAGCTCGCCGATCGCGTCGAGCGCGTCCTTGAACTGGAGGGTCTCGTACGCGGCCGACACCGCGGCGACCGTGCGCCGCGCGAGCTCGGCGAGGGCCGGGTCGGGGGAGGCGCGGTCGGGGACCCCGCCGAGCCACCGGGTGGTCATCGACAGCGCGCGGTGCGCGAGGTTGCCGAGGTCGTTCGCGAGGTCGGCGTTGTACCGCTCGAGCATCGTGTCGTACGAGAACGCGCCGTCGGCGCCGAACCGCACCTCACTCAGCAGGAAGTGGCGGGTGGGGTCGACCCCGAACCCGTCGGCGAGCAGCCCCACGTCGATCACGTTGCCGAGTGACTTGCTCATCTTGCGGCCGTCGGTCGAGACCCACCAGCCGTGCGCGTACAGGTGCTTCGGCAGCGGCACGCCGAGCGCCAGCAACATCGTGGTCCAGTATACGGAGTGGGTGGTGAGGATGTCCTTGCCGAGCAGCTGGTAGTCGGCCGGCCACCGCCCGGCGTCGCCACTCAGGGTGAAGCCCGCGCCCGTGAGGTAGTTCAGCAGCGCGTCGAACCACACGTAGCACACGTAGTCCCGGTCGAACGGCAGCTCGATCCCCCAGCTCATCCGCGCCTTCGGGCGGCTGATGCACAGGTCGCCGAGCGGCTTCGCGAGGAACCCGAGCACCTCGTTGCGCCGCGACTCGGGCAACACCGTGTCGGGGTGGTCGCGCAGGTGCTGCAGCAGCGGCTCCTGGTACTTGCCCATCCGGAAGAACCAGTTCGACTCCTCGAACATCCGGAAGTCGGCCGCCGACAGCTCACCCGACGCGAGCTTCTCCTCGCGCTCCTTCTCGGTGACGAACACCTCGTCCTTGATGAGGTACCAGCCGCGGTACTCGTCGCGGTAGATCTCCCCCCGGTCGAACAGGTGCCGCAGCACCGCCTGCACCAGCGCGACGTGGTCGTCGTCGGTCGTGCGGATGAACCGGTCGTACGCGCAGTCGTACCGGTCCATCACCGCCTTGAACTCGGCCGACACGATGTCGCAGTGGGCCTTCACGTCCCGCCCGAGCTTCTCGGCGGCCTCGAGCACCTTCTGCCCGTGCTCGTCGGTGCCGGTGAGGAACCACACCTCGCGCCCCCGCATCCGCTGCCAGCGAGCCGCCGCGTCGGCCGCGACGGTGGTGTACACGTGGCCCACGTGGGGCGCGCCGTTCAGGTAGTAGATCGGGGTGGTGATGTAGAACGGGTCGCTGGACACGCGGCCTCCGCACGGCCGATAACGCGGGGGGTCGAGGTCAGCCCCCCATCCACAGCCCCGTGGCGAACGCGATCGCCGCCAACACCACCGCGAACCCGCCGGCGAGCAACAGGCTGAACCCCATCACCAGCCACGGGAACGCCCACATCGTCTGGGTGGTGGTCGGCGCGGGCTCGGTCGAGCGCTGCGGCGAGCGGCTCACCACCTCGGTCGGGGCGGAGGCGCGGCCCCCGCGCACCGGCCGCTCGAACGACACGGTCTCCCCCGGCCGGTCTTCGGCCAACGTGCGGCCGATGAGCGGCGCGTCCTCGATCGGCCGCTCCTCCGGCAGCGGCGACTCGCGCACGAACCGCCGCAGCGTAGGCCCCTCCATCTGCTCGGCCATGGCCTCCGTCTTGGTCATCAGCTGGCGCGCGGTCGGCCGGTCGCCGGGGTCGTACGCCAGGCACCGGCGCAGGAGCTCGGTCACCTCGGGGCCGGTCTCCGGGGGCAGCCGGTACAGCCGGCCCTCGAGGTACCCGCCGTACCGCGCCGGCGCACACGACAGCGAGGCTTGCTCGGCCAGCCGCACCCCCTCGTAGAACCGCTCCGTGACCAGCAGGCGGAACGCGGTGGCGCCGAGCGCGAACACGTCGGTGGCCGGCTCCTGTCGCAGCGACACGAACGCCTCGGGCGCGGTGTACCCGGGGGTGAACGGGAGGTTGCCGGTCGTGGTCCGCGCCTGGCGCGACACCTCCGGCGAGCGCGCGATGCCGAAGTCGAGCAGCTTCGCCTCCCCGTGGCGGGACAGGCGCACGTTCTCCGGCTTCACGTCGCGGTGCACCAGCCGCAGCGGCTTGCCGGTCTCCGGGCTCACCGTGGTGTGGGCGCAGTCGAGCGCGCCCGCCACCTCGCCGATCGCCGACACCACGACCTTCAGCGGCAGGCGCCGCGCCGACACGCAGAACCGGGAGAGGTCGATCCCGTCGATGTACTCGGTGACGAGCGCGACCTGGCCCCCGAGGCGGGTGAGCTCGAGCACCCGCACGATCCCGGGGTGGTCGAGCAGCGCCAGCAGTTTGCCCTCGTCCTTCAGCCGGGCGATCGCGAGGTCGGTGTCCGACAGATCCGACCGGAGCATCTTCACCGCGACGCGGCGCTCGATGCCTTCGGGGTTGCGCCGGTTCGCGAGGTACACCTCACCGAATCCGCCCCGCCCGAGGCACTTCACGAACGTGTACGAGGTCGCGCCGCTCATCGCCGGGAGCTTACCCGTATCGGGACCGCGGGCCGACCGCGGCGGGCGGAAATCTGGGCACCGTCCCGCCCGCCGCGGCTGGCAAACTGCAGCTCACCCTTGGG
The DNA here is from genome assembly GCA_040080105.1 of Myxococcota bacterium. Classification (GTDB taxonomy): domain Bacteria; phylum Myxococcota_A; class UBA796; order UBA796; genus JACKER01. Next base: position 630 of record JBEBJC010000723.1, on the reverse strand, counting down.
GACGCGGCTCGGGCGCGGGCGGCGACACCGCCGCCTCGCCGGTCACCCCGTCGAGCGCGACCCGGCCGAGCGCGGTCCCGCGGATCGAGCCGGTGAGCCGATCGACCACCAGGTCCCCAACCCCGTCGACCGTCACGTCGCCGGTCGACCACGACACCCGCAGGCGGGCGGCGCCGCGGACCTCCGCCGGCCCCTCGGTCACCACCAGCGCCACCTCGGCCGGGACGGCGATCACCACCGAGCCCGACCGGTGGTCCACGGTCAGCCGGGTCACCGACGCGGGGACGGTGAGCGCGACTGGCCCCTCACCGCCCTCGAGCGTGGCGATCCGGCCCCGCACCACCCACCGGAGCTTGCCGTCACACCCCGACGCCGCGAGGGTGTCGCCCACCGTCGCGGTGAGCTCGCCGTCCACGTGCACCACCACGCCGTCCACGTCCCCGCGGGGGGCCACCGGCGTACAGTCCGCCTGCGCCAACGCCACTGTCCACGCGATCATATCGACCTCCTGCCCCCTCCTTAAATGTGTCGTATGGCGGAGATAATGCGCTTGTGTGACATGGATTGATTCGGGGGACGAAGCAATGGACAAGTGGCTTGCGATGTCCGCGTTCCGCGCGGTGGTGGAGG
>JBEBJC010000722.1:0-4618 GCA_040080105.1 Myxococcota bacterium | reverse complement strand
GGGGTCGGAGGCGCCGTCCGCCTGACCGGCGTCGCCGTGGCGGCGGCGCTGGTCGCGACCGCGTTGCGCGCGGCCTCCGCGCGGTTGTTGCCCACTGGGTGGCTGCCGTCGGCCGCCCGGCTGGTCGAGGTGCTCGCGCGCGGCGTGTGGGTGGTGGCCGGCGCTGGAGCGGTGTTGTCACTCGTCCCTGCCCCACTCGAGCCGCTGGTGCCGTGGGTGGGGGTCGCCACCGCGCTCGCCGTCGGGTGGTCGGCGCGCGACGTGTTGCCCGACCTGGTCGCGTGGGGGTTCCTGACCGCAGAGGGGCGGCTGCGACCCGGCGCGTGGGTCCGCTCCGCGTCGTTCGAGGGCGTGATCCTGTCGAGCCGCCCGCGCACGTTGTGGCTGGTGGATCGCCACGGGCGCCGGACCGGCATCCCGAACCGGATGGTGGCGCGCGAGCCGCTGACCACCGACCCGAACGGCCACCCGGAGGTGGTGGTGGAGCTGGTCCTGCCGGGGGTGGACCCGACCGCGGCCCGAGCGACGCTGGTGCACGCGGCGCTGTCGTCGCCGTGGCTCGCGCCCGGCACCCCTGTCTCGGTGGACGCGCGACCCGGGGTCGACGGGGGGTGGACGGTGCGGGTCCGCGTGATCGACATCCGCTTCGCGGACCGGTTTGCTGGTACCTTTCCCGAGCGTGTCACCGAAGCTGTACCAGGAACCAGCAGCGTGACGTTGTGACGTTGGGGTGCAGCGCGATATGTCGACCGGGTTGTGGAGGCAGCACGACATGACGTTCGCCGAGCTCAACCCCGCCCTTCGAGCCAAGCTCGAACAGCTCGGGATGGACGCCGGCTCGATGTGGTCCGAGGGTTTCCGGGAAGAGCGGGGTCGCGATCCGGAGCCCGAGGAGTGCGACGAAATGGCCGACACGGTCGCTCAGCGGCTCGCCCGCCGAGCCCGGAAGATCTTGGCGGCCGAGTCGATCGAGGCGGACGATGCGTTGGTGGAAGAGATCCGGGTGATCATCTTCCAGAAGTTCATCGATTTCTCGCAGGACGGCTGAGCCGCCCGATCACGGATCCGACGTGCCGACCGCGCTCGACCGCTCGAGCACGGCGGGCGTGTCCAGGTCCGCCTCCCCCACCGGTGGCTGCCACACGTAGGCCGGGCCGATCTGGCGGGCGAGGTCGGCGACCGACTCGGGCGGCGCGGGCCGCTCGATCGGATCGACCAGGCGCTCGTCGCCCCCCACGGAGAACAACCCGGCGAGCCGGGTGGGTTCGCCCGGCGGTGGTACGAACACCACCACCCGATCCCCGAGGCTCCACGTCGGCACCCCGGAGAACCGCTGCGTCGGCCCACTTCCGAGGCGCCCGCCCGGGAGCTCGACCGACACGACCGGCGGCGGCGCGCCGGCGAGCGCGCGCTCCACCGTGATGTCGTACCGGGTGGCGACCCCGTACGGCGCCGGGTGCGCGGCGGCGGCCGTCACCTCCCCTTCGATCACCGACGAGGACTGCTCCGCGAGCTCCGCGAGGTCCGGGACCCGGGCGAACGAGGCCGCGAGCGCGAGCGAGCTGGCGAGGACCGTCAACATGGGAACCTCCGGGGGCGCCGGGCGCCGAGGGCGAGGACGAGCAACGAGACGAGGGCTCCGGGGGCGCCAGGACCCGTCGCGCAGCTCCACGGGAGCGCAGACGGGTCGGCGGGCGGCTCGGGCGCGACCTCCGGGTACAAGAACCGAAGCCCCGCTTCGTCGTCGTCGGACAACACGGCGCGCCAGGTCTCCCCGTGGCCGGCCGTGGCGTACATCGACGCCCGATCGTCGGCGCTGTGCTCGAGCCCGAGGGCGTGGCCGACCTCGTGGACCATCGCGGCACGGAAGTCGAACGCGTCCGGGTCTCCGTCGGTGGCCCAGTCGACCCGGCCGTTCACCCGCACGTCGAACGCGACCACTGTCCCGTCTTCGTCGGACCAGCTGCTGGTGAGCGCGAGCAGGTCGGGGTCGTACGGCCACGACTCGGTGATCCACACCACGTTGGCGTCGTCGGGCGACTCCGACGGGGCGGCCCGTCCGACCGGCGCGCGCTCGAACCCGACCGGCGTCCCACGGACATCGGACCACGCCGCGAACGCCGCCCGCAGCTCGTCCTCCGCGGCGTCGACCTCTGGCTCGCCCCCGGCCCAGCCGTAGGGCACCGGGAACAGCTCCCACCGGAGCGGGGCACCGTCGGCGGTGCGCTTCACGTCGTATGCCAGCGCAGTGGCTGTGACCGCGGCGAACCACATGGGCCCCCCTCGCCATTCGCTTCGGTGGGGGGCCCCTCTGCGCGGTCGACGGTCGGTTACACCGCCCCGGCGAGAAGGGCCGGAATCAACGGTTCGACCGTCGTCGGCGCTCGGGCTTCTCGCGGAACAGGTCCTCGAGCAGCCGGTCGACCCCTTCGTGCTCCGCGGACACCGTCAGATCGATGCTGCCGTCGGTGTAGGCCTGCCGCAATCGCTCGACCCGGGCCGCCCGCTGGTCGGGAGACTCGATCTCAGGAGGTTCTACGTTCGGTTTCCATCGCGCCACCGCGTGCTCCCCAACCCACACCGCTCTCCTCGAACCACGCCGGCCAAAGGTGAAGTCGCTTCGACACGAAACGCGGTTCCTACCGCTGGTACGCACACAATTCGAGCCACCCATCGGCAGGGGGGGGACTGGAGCGGTTTCGGAGCAGTTACCCGCGGCTCAAGTCACGTTGCCCCACCCCCCGGACCGTGATTGACTCTAGATGTGACCGGGGGTCGAGACGTGCAGGCGAACCTCTCCGAAATGAACTCCGATTCGTACGCTCGGGTGGTGGAGTACTACCCGTTGGCGCGCATGATCGCGAAGCGCACCCACGCGCGCCTCCCCAAGGGAATCGACCTCGACGACCTGGTGAGCACGGCGGTCATCGGGTTGATCGAGGCGGTGGAGCGGTACGACCCGGATCGGGGCGTGGCGTTCAAGTCCTACGCCAAGCACCGGATCCAGGGTGCGATCCTCGACTCGCTGCGGGCCACCGACTGGGTGCCGCGCGCGGTGCGTCGGCGGGCAGAGCTGGTCGAGGCCGCGCGCAAGTCGCTGATCGCGTCGCTCGGCCACTCCCCCACCGTGACCGAGCTCGCCCGGTACCTCCAGCTGCCGGTCGACGAGGTGCAGCAGCTGCTGCAGAACACCGACACCCGGCCGCTGTTGTCACTCGACGTGCCGGTCGACGACGAGTCGGGCACCCCGCTCGCCGACTTGGTGCCGGACGAGGAGACGTCACCCGACCGGTACTTCGAGGCGCGCCAGCTGAGGCAGGCGGCGATCGACGCGATCGAGGAGCTTCCGGAGCGGGAACGGGTCGCGATCGTGCTGTTCTACTTCCAGGAGCTGTCGCTCAAGGAAGTGGGCACCGTCCTCGGTGTGAGCGAGTCGCGGGCCTGCCAACTCAACGCCCAAGGCATCAAGCGTCTGCAGTCCCGGTTGCGTGCACAGGTCGCGTAGGTGATCCTGCGGCCATGTTGATTCCGGTGGGCGAGGACGTCGCGGTCCCGGTGACGGTCGTGGCGCTCGGTGACGAACCCGAGATCTGGACCGCCGTGGTCCGGCGGCTCGAGGTCGACTCGATGCGGATCCGGATCACCACGCCCGGCGCGGCGCCGCGGCTCGGGTTGCGCCTGATCGTCAACGCCGGCGAGCGAACGAAGTTGCCCGGCCGGGTGCTGTCGATCGAGCCCGATGGCGAGCTGGTCGCGTCGCGCGACCAGGCGCACGCCACCGACGATCGCGCGGCGCCCCGGGTGATCTCGCGCACCGAGCTCCGGTGGCGCGAGACGACCCGCGACCGGGCGGAGGCCGACCCGTGGCTGCGCGGCGGCGACGACCCGGGGGGCTTCACCACCTTCCGCGGCGGCGCGAGCCTGTCGATGTCCGGCGTGCGGTTCCCGTGCCGCGGCCCGCTGCCCGCGATCGACGCGCAGCTGCTGATCGCGCTGTCTCTCCAAGGCGAGGAGTACCGCGCGCTCGGCGTGGTCCGCCGGGTAGACCCGGAGGGCGCCGATCCGGCGATCGGGGTCGAGTTCCTCGAGCTCCCCGAGTCCACGTTCGACGCGTTGTCGGAGTTCACGCTGCGCAACCTGTGACCAGGGCGCAGCCGGAGGTGTCCGTGGGCAAAGGTGGTGCGCGAGAGCTCCAGAGCGGGAACCAGGAGGTGGCCCCGATCCGGCCGGAGCTGGCGGCGCGGCTCGAGCAGGCGCTCGGGGTGCTCGACCAGCTGAACCCGACGTTCAAGAGTGGTCGGGACGAAGAGCGGTACGCCCAGACCACCAAGGCGTGGCACCGGGTGTGCGCCGAGGTCGACCACCACCTGCGCACGCTCGGCAAGGCGCTGGTCGAGTCGCACCAGCTGTCGCTCGACATCGGCAGCGACGGCGGCGGGGTGAACGCGAAGCCGTGGATCGAGGAGATCGGAGGGTCACTCGACCGGCTGTGGTTCAAGCTCGACGGCGCGAAGGTGGTGGCGTTCTTCGGGCAGCGCGGGTTGGGGGAGGCAAGCCTGTACGACCTCACGTACGAGTGGGTCGAGCAGATGGTGGTGGAGTGGGTGGTCGCCGGGGT
>JBEBJC010000031.1:0-19954 GCA_040080105.1 Myxococcota bacterium | reverse complement strand
GCTCGACAGCGACACCAACGATCTCAACGGTACGACCACCTCCTCGGGACCGAGCGGGAGGGCGAAGGTCAGCGCGTCTTCCCCCACCTGCCCCACCAGCACGGTGCCGGTGTTCAACACCACCCGCCAGTCGCCGTCCGGGCTGCCCACCGGACCGATCGAGGCGCACTCCGACAGGAACGGGGCGAAGCTCCCGAGCGGGTTCTCGAGGTGCACCTGAGTGGACTCCGGGTCGACCAGGAAGTCGTCGCCGTGGGTGGTGCGCACCCGGTACACCGGGCCGCTCGACCAGTCTTCCGCCCCGCGGAGCTGCAACGCCTGCAGGTCGTCGGTCGGGACGCCCACCGCCACCGCGCCTCCGCCGACGGTGATCGCCATGTCGAGCTCCGGGTCCGCCCACCGACCCCGCAGCTCCGAGCCGTTCCGCAGCCACACGTCGACGTTGCCGTGGCTGTCGCCCACGGTCGCCCCCTCCACCGGCACCAGCAGCCCCACGTCGTCGAGCGGGATCTCGATCTCGCCGAGCGCGCCGTCGAGCTGCAGCGTCGCGGTCGAGATCTCCCCCACCAACACCTGCCCATCCTGCAGCGTGGCGCCCACCGGGACGGCGTCTCCGAATCGGCACCCCACCAGCGCGAACCCGAGCGTGACCATTCTGGACCTCCCGTCATGCGACCATCGCGCCAGGGCACGGTTCCTTACGCGCGCCCCAGTGATAGGTCTCGCCGTGGAGTGCGGATGTCGGGTGCCTCGTCGCAGGGATGGTTCGAGCAGTTCGGCGTTCACGCCGGGGTGGTGCGGGAGGTGCTCGCCGAGGCCACCGCCCGCGGCGCCGACGACGCGGACCTGTTCTTCGAGCACACGGTCGCCACGGTGGTCGCGCTGTCCGATCGGGTGGTGAACCGCGCACACACCACGATCGACCTCGGGGTCGGGGTGCGGGTCGTGGTCGGCGACCAGGTCGGCTACGCGTACTCCGAGGACCTGTCGCCCGAGTCGATGCGCGAGGCGGCGCGCACCGCCCGCACGATCGCCCACGGGACCGCGGCGCCTCCGGTGGGGGTGTTCTCGCACCTGCGCCACCCCGACTACTACCCGGTGAGCGGGCGGTGGGAGGACGTGGACCTCGGGGCGCGGGTTCCCCTGATCCGGCGGTGGGAGGAGCTCGCGTTCGCGCGCGACCCCCGGGTCGACAAGGTGCAGGCCACGATGGCCGACTCCGACTCCCACGTGCTGATCGCGCGGGCCGACGGGGTGTGGGCGGAGGACTACCGGCCGATGACCCAGGGGTACCTGTCGGTCACCGCGCGCGACGGCGAGACGCGGGAGAGCGGCTCGTACAACGTGGCCCTGCGCGGCGACCTCGGCACGTGGGACGAAGCCCGCCAGCAGAGGATGGTCGCGCGGGCGGTCGATCGGGCCGTCACCGCGCTGTCCGCCGGCAGCCCCCCGGCGGGCGAGATGCCGGTGGTGCTCGCCGCCGGGTCGTCCGGGATCTTGCTGCACGAGGCGATCGGCCACGGGATGGAGGCCGACTTCAACCGCAAGGGCATCAGCATCTACGCGACCAAGATGGGCAAGCCCATCGCGCCGCCCGAGGTCACGATCGTGGACGACGCCACCCTTCCCGGCAGCCGGGGGGCGCTCAACGTCGACGACGAGGGCAGCGAGACCGAGCGCACGGTGTTGGTCGAGCGCGGGGTGCTCCGGTCGTACCTGCACGACCGGATCAGCGCGAGGCACTACGGGGTGAAGTCGACCGGCAGCGGACGGCGCGAGTCGTTCCGCAGCCCGATCCTGCCGCGGATGCGGGCCACGTACATGGAGGCCGGGCCCCACAGCCCCGAGGAGATCGTGAAGTCGGTGAAGTTCGGCCTGTACGCCGACGTGTTCCAGAACGGGGCGGTTCAGATCGGGGCCGGCGACTTCTCGTTCTTCGTCCGCCAGGGGCGGATGATCGAGGACGGCAAGCTCACCCGGTCGGTCAAGGACGTGAACCTGATCGGCAACGGTCCGGCGGTGCTCGAGGCGATCACGATGGTCGGCGACGACCTCGAGGTCGACGAGGGCGGGTGGACCTGCGGCAAGGACGGCCAAGGGGTCGCGGTGAGCCAGGGGATGCCCACGGTGCTGGTCGGGAAGTTGTCGGTCGGCGGGGGTCGGGAATGAGCGCGGAGTGGATGGATCTGGCGACCCGGGTGGTGGCCCGCGCGCGCGAGCTCGGCGCCGACGAGGTGTCGGTGTCGGTGTCCTCGGGGCGGCACGTCACGTTGTCGCGGCGGGAGCGGCGGGTGGAGCAGGCGACCGAGGCCACCACCCGCGGCCTGGTGTTGTCGGTGCTCGCCGGCGACCGGTTCACCTCGAACAGCACGAGTGACCTTCGCCCCGACGCGCTCGACGCGTTCGTGCGGCGCAGCGTGTCGTCGGCGGGCTGGCTCGAGCCCGACCCGTACCGCAGGCAGCCGGAGCGGAGCCGGTGCGGGCGCGGGGTGTCCGAGGCCCAGCTCGACCAGAGTGACCCCGCGTGGGCGGCCCGCACGGCCGCCGACCGCGCGACGCAGTGCGAGCAGCTCGAGGAGCTGGTGCGAGCCGCCGGCGAGGCCGCGGGCGGCGGCATCGTGTCGTGCTCGGCGTCGGTGGCCGACGGCTGGTCCGAGGGCGTGCGGGTGATGTCGAACGGGTTCGCCGACCGGTCCGAAGGCGCGTGGTTCTCGGCCTCGGCGGACATGACCCTGGCCGAAGGCGACAAGCGACCCGAAGGGTCGGCGTACTACGGGGTCCGCCACCTCGCCGACCTCCCGTCCGACGCGACGATCGCGGCCGAGTGCGTGAAGAACACCCGCGAGCGGCTCGGCAGCGGGTCGATCGCGTCCGGCACCTACCCGATGTTGCTCGAGAACCGGGTGGCCGGCCGGGTGTTGGGGATGCTCGGCGCCCCGCTGTCCGGTGGGTCGCTGCACGAGGGCCGCAGCTGCCTCCAGGGCAAGCTCGGCGCGGTGATCGCGAGCGACCGGCTCACCATCGTGGACGACCCGACGATCCCGCGGGGGCTCGGGTCGCGCCCGTGGGACGGCGACGCGCTGGTGGCGAAGGTGATGCCGGTGGTGGAGCGCGGCGTGCTCCAGAACTACTACGTGTCGCAGTACTACGCGCGCAAGCTCGGGATGGAGCCGAGCACCGGCGGCAAGTCGAACTGGGTGGTCGCGCCGGGCGCCCGGTCGTTCGCCGAGATCGCGCGCGACCTGCCGAAGGCGATCCAGGTGACCGGGTTCCTCGGTGGGAACGCGAACAGCACCACCGGAGACTTCAGCTTCGGGATCCGCGGCCTGCTGCTCGAGCACGGCGAGGTCACCGCCTCGTTGTCCGAGATGAACGTGGGCGGGAACCTGCTCAAGCTGCTGCAGTCCCTCGCGGAGGTCGGCAACGACCCGTGGGTGTATGCGTCGACCCGCGCGCCGAGCCTGTTGTTCTCGGATGTCCGGTTCTCCGGGAGCTGACCTCGGTCACCAGCTGCAGATCACCGTGGACACGCCGGTGATCGAGGTGAAGTGCAGCCGCCCCTGGGCGAGGTGCTCGCTCATGAAGTTCGCCACGTACTGCTCGTCGAGCTGGCCCGGCTTCTGCGGCACCTGGGTGCACACCACCCGATTCCCCTCGGCGTGCGCGGCGCCGCCGACCACGGCCAACGCCAAGACCCCGCCGATGCCAGCGGCCACGAGGGAGACGAGCGCGGTGCGAGCCATGAGACCTCCTCCCCGGAGGCTAACCCGGCCTACTCCGACGCGGTGAGCATCGGGTCGTACACGTGGACGTCGATGTCACCGGCCCCCACGCACACGTGGATCGTGTGCGCCGCCGACGGGTCGTCGACGATCTCGAGGTCGACCGAGCCCACACCGGCGTCGATCTCGAGCGCGTAGGCGCCCGCGGGGACGCCGATCGACACCGAGCCCGCCCCGACACACGCCTCGATGTCGGCCGGGGCGGTGAGCTCGACCGACAGGTCCCCCCGATCGAGGAACCCGGCGACCGGGATCCCGTCGGACACCCACACGTCGAGGTCGCCCCCGCCGAGCTGCCCGCCGCCGTCGGCGTGCACCGAGCCGTCCGAGTCCTGCCACACGTCCGGGAGCGCGGCGCGCCCGACCCCGCCGCCGTCGTACGTCACCAAGGTCTCGGGCCCGCCCGACGACCACACCCGCAGGTCACCGTTCGCGAGCGACGCGGTCATCGAGGTCGCGCCCTGGAACGTCCAGCTCGACTCTCCGCCTCCGACGACGCAACCCGCGAGCCACAGACCGATCCACATGTGCCGCCTCCTCCGCGGTTGGACACCGCCGGACCGCCGCAGCGTCACCTGAGGTGGCCGGTCTCCGCCAGCAGGCGATCGTGCAGCGGGGTCGGGACGCCGAGCTCGCGGGCGCGGGCGAACAGCCACCCGTTGCGCCACGGCCACTCCTTCACCGACGCGTGGTACGTGGGGATGGCGTTCGAGTACCCCACGAGCCGTTCGACCAGCTTCGGTCCGTCGACCCGGACCCCCCACGCGCGCGCGCACACCGCCGACAGCTCCTCCGCGAGCGCCGCCACCTCGGCCCGGTGCGCCTGCACGAGCGGCCCGACCGGGACCCCGTGGACTTCGCACAGCGGGCCCATCACCGCGAGCCACACGAGCTTCTCGAGCTCGATCTCGGCGAACCTCGCGCCCTGGACCACCTCGGCCGGCACCGCGAGGCGGCCGAACCAGTCCACCACCTGGCCCGCGTGCGGACCCGAGAACACCGACACGTCGCCGGGGACGAGATCGTCGCCCCGACGCGCGGTCATCACGTACAGCACGCCCCGGGTGACCTCGTCGAGCCCGTGGTCGCGCAACAGCTCGCGCAGCGCGCCGTTCTGCAAGAACACCAGGTCGGAGCGCCGCCGCGCCGGAACCCGCGCGATCACGTCGTCGAGCGACTCCGGGCGGACGGCGAGCACGATCGGGGTCCCCGCTGGGCGGTCGACCACGTCCCAGTTCGCGTCTCGATCCACCAGCACGACCTCGGCGCCCGCCCGCTCGGCGCGAGCGCGCAACGCCAACCCGATCCGACCCGCCCCGACCACGACCATGGTCACAGACCCTCGAGCAACAGGCTGCGCTGGTGCGAGACCTGGCGCGCCACCGGGATGAACACGAGCGCCGCCACCGAGCAGAACAGCGAGCCCCCGGCGACGAACACCGGCAGGATCGCGAACGCCCCGCCCACCAGCAGGAACACGAACCACCCGACCGACCACAACGTGGCGAACGCCGCCACCAGCGCGCCCAGGACCGTGGCGACGATCGACGCGTCGTAGATCCGCGACCCGAGGAACAGCTGCGCGACGGTCAGCGCGGCGAAGATCGCCTCGCCGCACATCACCGACGGGTACTGGATCGCGATCAGCAGCGTCTGCAGGACCGAAGCCGCGTCGAGCAGTCCGACCAGCAGAAACAGCACAGCGACGGCGCGGGCGAACGCGAGTCCGCGTTGGAGCGCCGCTTCGTCGTAGGGAGCCTGACTCATGGGCTCGCCTGATAACCGGCCGGGCACTTTGGGAAAGGCGCCGTGCTAACTTTCCCCGAGATGACTGCGAACACGGACGTGAGCGCGGCGCTGACCGCCGCCGGGGTCGAGCACCGCACCGACGAGCCCCTGGTGAAGAAGACGTGGTGGCGGGTCGGCGGCCCGGCCGACGTGTTCGTGGACGCGACCGACGAGCCCACGCTCCGCCGGGTGCTCGCGGTGGCCCGAGACCACGGCGCCCCGGTGTTCGTGTTGGGCAACGCGAGCAACCTGCTGGTGTCGGACCGGGGCGTGCGCGGGATCGTGGTGCGCCTCGGGGGCGGGTTGGCCGAGGCCACCGAGGAGCCCGGCGCGGGCGCGCCGAACGAGCGGGTGGTCCGGCTCGGCGCCGGCGCGAAGCTGGTGCCGCTGTGCAAGCGGGCGGAGCGCGCCGGGTGGAGCGGGCTCGAGCGGTTCGCCGGCATCCCCGGCACGGTCGGCGGCGCGGTGCGGATGAACGCCGGGACCGCTCTCGGCGAGGTGTCCGACCTGCTGCTCGACGTGGACGTGATCCTCCCGGACGGGACCCGCGAGCGCCTGCCGCGGGAGTCCCTCGCGATGGGGTACCGACACGCCGAGCTCCCCGACGGGGCGGTGGTGGTGGCGGCCCGGCTGAAGCTCACCGACGAGGACCCGGCGGCGGCGTGGCACAAGGCGGCCGAGCACCTCGAGTACCGGGCGCGGACCCAGCCGGTCGACGTGCCGACCTGCGGGTCGACGTTCCGCAACCCGCCCGGCGACCGAGCCGGCCGGTTGATCGAGGCGTGTGGCCTCAAGGGGCTGACGATCGGCGGGGCGCAGGTGTCCCCGAAGCACGCGAACTTCCTGGTGAACACCGGGGAGGCGACCGCCGCGGACATCCGCACGTTGATCGAGCGGATCCGGACCGAGGTCCGCGGGCAGACCGGGATCGAGCTGGTCCCCGAGGTCCACCTCGCCGGCGAGTGGTAGCCCTACCCCGCCGCGGCGAGCAGGTCGTCGGCCCCGCGCTCGAACGCGTCGAACACCGCGTCCACCACCGCGACCAGCGCGGCGCGCCGCTCGGGCGTCACCTCCACCCGCGCGAGGTCACGCGCGACCTCGGGTCGCTCGAGCGTGTGCTCGGACTCGGTGTCGAGGTGCAGCCCGCCGAAGTACACCAGCCGCCGGCCGGACTGCGCGGCGAACCGGTCCCCCACCGGCGAGACCCGCGACAGCGTGACCTTGCCGGTCGCCTCGACGCACAGCACCACCACCAGCTTCTGCAGCGGGTCGGCCCCCAGGCCGAGCTGCGCCACCCGGTACGACACCATCCGCAGCTGCTCGGTCCGCTCGCTCCACAACCCGCGCAGCGCGTCGGAGGCCGAAGTCGGCGCGGCGAGCCCGAGCGCGTCGAGGTCGGACAGGAACCACTTCCAGTGCCCGCCGTCCTCGAAGGTGTGGGCGTCGACCCACCGCTGCACCGGATCGGCGCAGCTCGGATCCCGCAGCACCAGCGCGTACAGGTCGGCGAACGACATCACGAAGTGCGACAACGGGCGGGCGAGCGCGGTCAGGCGCACCTCCGGCGGGATCGCGTCGTCACCGATCCACGCGAACAGGGGGTGACGGGCGAATTGGTCGGTGCGGTGTTCCACCGCCTCCAGGATCGGGCGCATCGAGCTCCTCCGAGGGCGCCCGGTACAGCTCGGGCGCCAGGTACACGGTCACGCGACGGCCGCCGCGCCACGCGCGCTGCGACACGTAGGTCTGCAGGCCCACCCCGGCCCGGAGCGGGCGGCCGGCCACCGCCGCCACCACCGCGCGGTGCCGCGCTCGGTCCGGCTCGGCGAGCACCGCCTCGATCCGCTCGAGCGCCTCGCCGTCGTGGGCGACGTGCGCGCGGATCGGGAAGTGGACGGTCGCGTGCACCGGCGCGGCCGCCGCCGAGACGAACGACAGGCACACCAGCACCGGCCGCCCCGCGTACGGTCCCGGGCCGCCCGCCCGCCGACACAGCGAGGCCGCGGAGCCGAGCTCGTGGTCGAGGGCCCGCTCGGCCACCGCCTCCACCCGATCGGGCGTCGCGTCGGGGACCGGCACGTACACCTTCAGCCGCGCGTGGGGTCCGGGATCGAGGTCGAGCGACAGGTACACCGGCTCGGCCGCCGGCAGGTAGCGGGCGGACCCCGCGAGCCCGAGCCGCGCCATCACCTCTTGCACCCGCGCGCGGCCGTCGCCGCCCACCTGGGGGTTCAGGTACACCTTGACCAGCGGCGCGCCGCCCGCCGGCATCACCAATGCGTGCCACCAGCCGAACCGCGCGCCGGGAGGGGGGACGAACAGGTCCTCGATCGCGAGCAGGCGGTCGATCGGGTGCCCTGCCGCCGCCCACCCGCGCGACGCCGCGACGCCTGCGCCCCAGCTCGCCTCGGCGCCGGGACGTTCGCCCTGGACCTCGGCGAGCACCCGCAGCTCGGGGCGCCGGCCGCCGTAGCTCACCGACAGCTCGAACGGGCTGCCGTCGTCGGTCAGGTCGGACGGCCACGCGGCGACGTCGTCGCGGCGGGCGCCGAACGAGGCGCACGCGGAGGAAACCGCGCGCAACACGGGCTCGAGCTCGTCGGGCTCGTAGCCACAGGCGCGCCCGGCGGCCGCGGCGCGGCGGGTGGCGTGATCGAGGATCGGGGTGGACATGCCCGGCCGGAGTGCAACCGGCGCGCCCGCCCACACGACGGTCGGACCTTCGCTATCACCACGTCCGGCGGCGCGCGCGCATGCGCGCGCTACCCGAGGTGCTCGCGCACCGAGTCACCGAGGATCACCCACGGGCACTGCCGCTCCTCGTACACCGACACGCGCGGCGGCTCGAACTCGGGGTCGGCGAAGCACCCGACCGCCACCGCGACCACCCCGGGCACCGCGTCGAGGGTCCAGAACACGGTGGACCCGCACCGAGGGCAGAACCGGAACGTGACGCGCGACCCGCCGTCCCCTACCCTCTCCCACGAGGTCGACTCGCCGCTGACCGTGACCTGGTGTGCTTCGTATCGGGCCTGCGCCCCGAAGGCGCTACCGGTGCGGCGCTTACAGGCGAGGCAGTGGCACACCGACACCCGCGCCGGCGCCCCGGCGCACGACACCGCGAGCTGCCCACACGAACAGGCGGCGATCGTCATCGGTCGGCCCACCCGCGCAGCTTCGCCACCATCGAGTAGAACCCGTTGCGGCGGCTGACCGACAGGTGCCGCTCGAGCCCGAGCCGGGCGAACACCGCGTCGATGTCGACCGCGCGGACCTCGTCGCGGGTGCGTCCGTTGAACAACACCTGCAGCACCGCCACCAGGCCCCGCACGATCGACGCGTCGGAGTCGCCGGCCCACCACAGCCGCCCGTCGCCGCCGTCGAGCGGCACGAACCACACCTGGCTCGTGCAGCCGCGCACCTTGTTCTCCTCGGTGCGCTGGTCCGCCGGGAGCTCGGGCAGCCGCTTGCCGAGGTCGACCAAGTAGGTGTACCGGTCCTCCCAGTCGTCGAACAGCGCGAAGTTCTCCTCCAGCTCGTCCGACGTGGCCGGTAGCTCGACGATCCGCTCCATCACGCGCTCCGTGGCCGCTTGGTGCGCAGGGTGACCAGCTCCTCGGCCACCGTCGGGTGGATCCCGAGGGTGGCGTCGAGCTGCCGCTTGGTGACGCCGCAGGTCATCGCCACCGCGAAGCCCTGCATCATCTCGGCGGCGTCGTCGTCGACCAGGTGGATCCCGAGCACCCGGTCGGTGGCGGCGTCGACCACCACCTTCACCAGCGACTTCACCGGGCTGCCGGTCAGCGTGTGCTTGAGCGGCCGGAACGAAGACGCGTACACGTCCACGTCGAACCCGGCGGCGCGGGCCGCCGCCTCGGTCAGCCCGACCGCCGCGAGCTGCGGAGAGGTGAACACCGCGGTCGCCACGTCTTCGTACCGCACCGATCGACCGACCGCGTCGCCGAACTGCTGGTGCGCGAACACCATCGCCTCGGCCAGGGCCACCGGGGTGAGCTCGAGCCGGGAGACCACGTCGCCCACCGCGAAGATCCCCGGGGCGGAGGTGTGGAACGTGGCGTCGACCGGGATCGCCCCGTCGTCCGCGGTCCGCACACCCGCGTCGGCGAGGCCCAACCCGTCGACGTTCGGGACCCGCCCGGTCGCGAGCAGCACCCCGTCGGTCTCGAGCACCCGGCCGTCCGACAGGGTGGTCTCGAGCCCTCCGGTGGACCGCCGGATCCCGACCGGCGCGACCGCCCGCCCGATCCGGATGCCCCGCTGGTCCATCGCGGCGCACACCGCCGCCCGCGCCTCGTCGTCGAACCCGCGCAGCGGCAGCTCGCCCCGCATCACCAGGTCCACCTCGACCCCGAGGCCCCGCAGGATGCTCGCGAACTCACACGCGACGTACCCCGCGCCGACGATCAGCACCCGCCGCGGCAGCGCCGGGAGGGAGAACAGGTCGTCGCTGCTCCAACCGAGCTCGGCGCCGGGCAACTCCTCGGGCCCGGGGCGCCACGGCCGACCGCCGACCGCGATCAGCACCTTCGGCGCGCGGAGCACGCGCTCACCGACCGCCACCACGTGACTCCCCGGCGCCGGTGGCGGGAGGAGCCGACCGAACCCGCGCACCACCTCGACCCCGGCGTCGGCCAGGATCCGGCCGTACACGCCGTTCAGCCGCTCGATCTCGCGGTCTTTCGCCGCGATCAGGCGCGACCAGTCGAACGACACGTCGCCGACGGTCCAGCCGTACGCGGCCATGTCGTGCAGGTCCTCGGCGAAGTGCGCGCCGTACGACAACAGCTTCTTCGGGACACACCCGACGTTGACGCAGGTGCCGCCGAGCCGGCCCGACTCGACCAACACCACCCGCGCCCCGAGCGACGCCGCCATCCGGGCGCCGCGCACGCCGCCCGAGCCCCCACCGATCACGATCAGATCGAAGTCCATGCCCGACCCCCGTAACGCTGGTCACCCGGAGTCATCGAACGTTGCGCGCGAGCGCGGCATGGGTGCCGGAGCCGTCGCGCGTTACGACGCGCCGCCGCCCCGGATGGAGCCATGGACAAGCCCTCGCATCACCGAGTCACGCTGGCCGCGACCGCGATCGTGTTCGCAGTGCAGCTCTGGGCGCTGGTCGTCGGGATCTCGCCGAACGTGAGCACCCGCGCGGTGCAGGCCGCCGAGCTGATGTGGCCCGGGTACGCGGCCGAGCTCCGGCAGGACCCGGTCGCGCCGGACTGCGATCTCGCCGACCTGGATCGGAAGTTGTCGACCTGTTCGACCGCGCCGGCGCCCGCCGCCCCGGCGCCGGGCGGCGACCCGTTCGGGGGCGCCGATCCGTTCGGCGCGGCTCCGCCTGCCCCGGCGCCCGCAGCCCCGGCGCCGGCGGCCGACCCGTTCGCTGGCGCCGATCCGTTCGCTGCCCCCGCGCCGGCGCGCCCCGCCGCCGATCCGTTCGCCCCCGGAGGCGGCGACCCGTTCGCCGCGGCGAACCCGGCCGCGGGGCCGAGCTGCGAGGCGATCCGAGCCTTGCGGTCGGAGTGCGCCACCCGGCACGAGGCCTACGGCTCGGCGGTCGAGCGGCTCACCTCCTCGGTGAAGACGTTCCGCGCAGGTGAGCTGTTCATCAGCGGGTTCGCGAAGTTCCCGTACTGGAAGGAGCTGCTGGCGCTGGTCGTGTTGCTCGGCGGGCTCGCGACCACGGTCCAGCGCAACCACATCTCGATCCGCGAGCCCCGGCAGCGGGTCGAGCACGTCGTGTCGCAGGTCGCCCAGCTGCTGGCCCACCTGGCCCTGTTCCTGACCAACGTGGCCGACTGGCAGGTCGAGCACGCCTCGTCGGCCGAGACCGACAACGCCTCGTTGCCGGTCGTGTGGGGCCTCGGGTTCCTGGTGCTCGCGGTGGTGAACGTGGTGCACCTCGTGCGCCCGCCGGTGATGCAGGACCTGCCGACCACCCCGGGCCGGATCGCGCTCGTGGTGCCGCTGTACGCGTACCTCGCGGTGTTCTCCGAGGTGTACTTCGTCGCGGTGGAGCACCACCCGTCGGGCTCCGCGATCTACCTGCACAAGTTCCTGCAGACCCCGATGATCTACATCGGCGTGGCGCTGTACGTGTGGGCCGGGATGTTGCTCGCCGAGACGCGGATCGCGCGCACCGCGATCGACGTGATCACCCCGTGGAAGCCGCCGGTGTGGCTGCTGACGTTCATCATCGTCGCAGGGGCGGCGTTCCCGACGGCGTACTCGGGCGCGTCGGGGATCTTCGTGCTCGCCGCCGGGGCGGTGATCTTCCAGCGGCTGCGCGCCGCCGGGGCCGACCACCGGATGGCGCTCGCCGCCACCGCGATGTGTGGGTCACTCGGGGTCGTGTTGCGCCCGTGCCTGGTGGTGGTGCTGATCACCCTGCTGAACAAGCAGGTGACCACGAGTGAGCTGTACCACTGGGGCACGTACGTGTACCTCCTCACCGCCGGGCTGTTCCTGGTCGCGGTGATCGTGCGGCGGCCCCAGAAGCTCGCGCTGGCGTCGCCCGCGGAGGCGTTGCCGCCGATGCTCGACGCGCTCAAGCGCCTCGCGCCGTACTTCGGCATCGCGGTCGCGGTGATCCTGTTCTACCAGCTGCCGCTCGGCACCCGGGTGAGCGAGCACACCGCGGCGGTGATCTTGCCGGTGGTGATGCTGATGGAGGTGATCTTCGACCGCAAGACCGACCCGAAGGGCGAGACCGCGCTGTGGGTGCCGCTGCGGGGCGCGACCGCCGAAGGAGCGACCCAGGTCGGCGCGCTGCTGCTGTTCATGGCCACCTCGGTCGCGTTCGGCGGGGTGATCGAGCGCACAGAGATCATCGACAGCGCGCCGCAGCACTTCGGCTCGGTGTGGACCACGATGGCGTTCCTGGTGGTCGCGAAGGTCATCGTGGGGATGATGACCGACGTGCTCGGCGGGGTGGTCCTGGTGTCGGTGACCCTCGCCCCGATCGCCTACCGGAACGGCATCCACCCGGTCCACTTCTGGATGATGGTGATGTGCGCGTTCGAGCTCGCGTACCTCGTCCCCCCGGTCGCGCTGAACCAGCTGTTGGCCCGCCAGGTGATCGGCAAGGAGTCCCACGTCGAGGACGTGCCGATCGAAGGGAACTTCTTCGATCGCAACGAGCACGTGCTGCTGCCGATCGTCGTGATGGGCGCCGCGCTCGTGCTCGTGGCGTTCGTCCCGCTGTTCTTCTACCCGTAGCGGGTCAGAACCCGAGGACCGGCGCGGAGCGGTCCCACGCGGCGGACTCGTCTTCACCGGTGACGTCGAGCGCGAGCTCGCCGGTCGGCGGGCCGGCGTCGACCGACAGCGACAGGCGCCAGCCGGCGGGCTCCTCGTTCGGCTGGAGGTGAAGCGACGGCTCGTACGTGCCGCCGTTCTGGTCGAGCGGGGCCACCAACCACAGGTCGAGCCCCTCGCCGGTCGCGTCCCACGTGGCCTCGGCGTCGAACGCGAGCTCGCCACCCGCGGTGGTCAACCCGACCCGCACCGGGATCGACAGGCCCGACGTACACAGGTCGGCGTCGCCTCCGCCGACCACGTCGAGCCGCACGGGCTCACCGTCGCCAGGGGCGAGCGTCACCTCGACCGCGGTGGGGGCGCCGTCCGCCCACGCGCCCTCGACCGAGAACGTGCCCACGTAGGGCTCGAGCTCGTCGGCGGGCGAGCTGCCGCCGGTCGTGTCGTCCCACGCCACCGGAGTCTCGGAGAACCGACAGTCCACCGCCCCCAACACCACACCGTCGTGGTCGTACCCACAGCAGGCAGTGGCGATCCCCAGCGGCGCGACCCCCCCCACGAACATCTTCACGACGCGCATTCGACCTCCCGCGGGTCTGAAAGCAAGCGGCATGCCAAGAAGAATCCCGCAGGACGGAGTCCGAGGACAATTCCCCAGGCACCCTCACCCCTACCCTCTCCCCAGAGGGGAGAGGGGGCCGGTTAGAGACGGGGCGAAGCACGTTTTCCCCCTCTCCCCCGCATCAGGGGAGAGGGCCGGGGTGAGGGGGAATTCCGTAGGACGGAGTCCGAGGACCGACAATTCCGCAGGACGGAGTCCGAGGACGGCCAAGCTCCCGCCCGCTGAGATCGGCGAACGACGACATCGACGTCGCGGTCAGGGTTTCGACCGACCCCCGACGTGCTTGCGCAACTTGTCGGCCTCACTCTTCCGCACCAGCACGATCAGCACCATCCCGGGCCGCAGCAGCGTGGCGGGCCCCGGGTTGTACTCGTGGGACCCGTCCACGAACCGGATGGCGATCACCAGCGTGTCGAACGAGTCCTTGAGCCGCGCGTCGGCCATGGTCCGGCCCGCGAGCGGGCTGTCGGCCGTGACCAGGATCTCCTCGATGCTCCGATCCTGCTCGCGGTCACGCGACATCGCGTCGAGGAACTGGACCACCGACGGGCGCACCATCTCCGACGCCATCCGCACCCCGCCGATCAGCGCCGGCGCGACCACCGAGTCCGCGCCGGCCCGGGTCAGCTTGGTCACCGACTCCGGATCGACCGCCTTCGACACGATCCGCAGGGAGTCGGACAGCGCCCGCGCGGTGACCACCGTGAACAGGTTGTCGCGGTCGTCGGTCAGCGCAGCGATCAACCCTCGCGCGGTCCGGATCCCGGCCTGCTCCAGCACGTGGTCGTCGGTGGCGTCGCCGACCACGTACAGCAGGTGTGGATCCCCGATCGACACGGCCAGGCGCTCGATCCGCTCCATCGAGGTGTCGACCACCACGAACCGGGTGTGTGAGCTGTGGAGCTCCTCCGCGACGTGGATCCCGGTCGAGCCCACCCCGCACACGATCACGTGGTCCGCCAGCTTGTCCAACATCCGCGTCATCCGCCTTCGGCGCAGGGCGCCGCGAAGATCCCCTTCTACCAACATCGCGGTGAAGGTAGAGGCGAAGTACACCAAGGTGCCGCTGCCGAGCAGGATCAGCAACACGGTCCACGCGCGCGCCCACGGGACGTCGTTCATCCCCGGCAGCAGCTCGCCGAACCCGACCGTCGACAGCGTGATGATCGACATGTACAGGCAGTCGGAGAACGGCCAACGGCCGGCGCCGAGCACGTGGTAGCCGCCCGCCCCCACCAGCGCGACCACCAGCAGCGCCACCCCGGCGGTGTACAGGCGGCCGAGGAGGGCTCGGCTCTGATCGTCGAGTTCGGACCAGATCGGCGGGGTCACCCGAGCATCTACACCGCCCGCACAACCCGCGCGAGCGCTCGGGGGCCGGCCGTGTTCCATTCGGCCGGATGCGTCCTTACGTCGTGGCGTTCCTCGCCGGTCTCACCAGCCTCGCGCTCGAGCTGCTGCTCGTGCGGATGCTCGCGTTCTTCTTGACCTCGTCGGCCGACTTCCTCGCGATCCCGCTCGCGTTGTTCGGGCTGGCGCTCGGCTCGATGGGGGCCCACTTCGTGTACCGCGGGTCGCCCGACCGGCTGGTCGCCGGGGCGTCGGCCGCGGTGCTGCCGGTCACGCTGGGGTCGCTGCTCACGCTGTTCTGGACGTTCGACACCTACTTCCACCGGGTGCAGGTGTTCGTCGCCACCCCGGGCGAAGACGCGGTGCGCCTGGTGGTGTACACCGCGATCCTGCTGCCCCCGTTCGTGGTGTTCGGCGCCCTGTTCGCAGGGCTGTTCTCGGCGAACGCCGATCGCCTCGGCCGGCTGTACGCGGCGGACCTGGCGGGGGCGGCCGCGGGGTGTGTGCTCGCGCCGGCCCTGCTCACCGTGTCGGGGCTGCCGGCCGCCCTCGCGGGGGTGCTCGCGTGCGCGTTGCTGCTGTTCGTCGCGGTCGAGCGCCCCCTGTGGTCCGTGGGGGCCGCCGCCGCGGCGTGGCTCGCGGTGGCGGGCGGGGTCGCCTCGGGCCACCTGTTCCGCGAGCACCCCGACACGGCGGTCCTCGCGAACTCCACCATCCCGGGCGACAAGAAGGGCACCCCCGTCACTCCGCTCGCGGTCCGGTGGAACGAGATCGCGCGCACGGCGCTGGTGCGGGTCGACTACCCGGACACCCCCAACTACTACGTGGTCCAGGACAACGGCCTGTCGAACGTGGGGGTGTTCTCCCCCGAGCGGTCTCGGCGCGGGGCGTCGGTGATCCACGGGCTCGCGTGGGACCTCGGGCGAGACCCGGCGCGGATCCTGGTGATGTTCGCCGGCGCCGGGCGCGACCTGATGTGGTTCGACGCAGAGTCGGGCGGCAAGGCGAACCTCACCGGGGTCGAGATCAACCCCGCGGTGGTCGACCTCGCGTCGAAGGGCCCGGTCCGGCGGCTCGGGATCGCCGAGTTCCTCGCGCGGCCGAACGTGTCGCTGGTGGTGCAGGAGGGCCGGGACTTCCTGAACCACGACCGGGGCCGCTACGAGCTGATCCACGTGGCGAACAACGGGGCGGTGTTCGCGAGCCGCACCGGGCACACCCGGAAGTTCCTCGACACCAAGGAGGCGATGGCGGCGTACCTCGACCACCTGACCCCCGACGGGCTGCTGGTGTTCGCGCGCCAACCGATCGCCGAGAAATTGTCAAGCTTCGAAGAGCTGTTCGCCGAGCGCGAGCTCGGCTCGTTCGCCGACGCCTCGTGGGTGATGGGGCAGCAGAAGATCCCGGAGCTGCACACGCTGGTCGTCGCTCCCGGCGGGCTCACCCGGGGCGAGGTCGCCGCGCTGGCCGCGGTCGCGTCGGACGACCACCAGTGGGTGCTGCACGCGCCAGGAGACGACGCGCTGCCGGGGCTGACCAACGGCAGGCGGGTCGTCGACGATCGGCCGTTCCCCCGCTCGCTCCAGCTCGAGCGCCTCCGCCCGTTCCCGCGGGCGAGCGACCTCGACGACCTCGCGTACGTCGCGAGCTGGGTGAAGGTGTTCACGGTGCTGCTGTTCGGTGCCCTGTCCGCGGTGGCCGGGGCCGCCGTGCTCGCGGTGGGGCGAGGCGAAGGGCGGGTGCCCGCCGCGTGGATCGCGTACCTGTTGTGGACGGGCGTGGGCTACATGTGCGTCGAGATCGGGCTCATCGCGCGTACCGAGCTGTTCGTGGGCAACCCGCTGTACGCGGTGGCGGTGAACCTGGCGGTGTTCCTGGTGGCGAGCGCCGCGGGCAGCGCGGCGTCGGAGCGGTGGCGGTGGCCTCCCCTCACCCTCGCCGCGGCGACGGTCGCGGCGGTCGCGTGGGGCTTGGCCACCACCGCCGCCGTCACCCGGTTCGGGCTGTCCGCCCCGCTGGTGGTGAAGGTGCTCGGGGTGGCGATCGCGGTCGGGCCAGCCGGCGCGGCCCTCGGGACGTTCTACCCCCACGCGGTCCACCGCCTGGTCGGCGAGGGACGCACGCTCGCCGTGCCCGCGACGTATGCCCTGACCACGTTGTCGTCGGTCCTCGGCTCGGCGTTCGCGATGACCGCGATCGTCGAGCTCGGGTTCGTGCGGGTGATCGGCCTCGGCGTCGTGTGCTACCTGATCGCGGGGGGGCTGGCGCACAACCGTCCGGCGGTCGTGCTCTCGGTCCGTTAAGGTCGAGGGGATGGCGATCGAGCGCCCCGCCACCTTCGCCGCCAGCACGCTCGCCGAGCAGGCCCTGACCAACCTGGTCAACCAGTTCGCGCGACCCCTCGACTTCGTGCGTGAGCTGGCCCAGAACGCGATCGACGCCGGCACGCCCCGGATCGACGTGTCGGTGGGCTACACCCCGCCCGAAGGGAACGAGGAGCAAGGTGCCCTGCGGATCACCTTCGCCGACTACGGCGAAGGGATGGACGAGGACATCATCGACAACCAGCTCACGCGGCTGTTCTCGTCGAGCAAGGAGCACGACCTCACCAAGATCGGGAAGTTCGGGATCGGGTTCACCTCGATCTTCGCGATCCGGCCCGAGGCGGTGCTGCTCCGCACCGGCCGGCAGGGGGAGTACTGGGAGCTGTTGTTCCACCCGGACCGGTCGTTCGACAAGGTGCGGCTGACCGAGCCGGTACGCGGCACCACCATCACCCTGTTCAAGCGGATGCCGCAGGGAGAGGTGGCGACCTTCGTACGAGAGATGCGGTTCGTGCTCGACTATTGGTGTGAGCACTCCGAGACCCCGATCACGTTCGAAGACCGCACCCGCCCCAGCAGCGGGGGCCGCGCCGATCCCGACGATCCGTTCGGGCCGTTCGTCGAGCCGACCGACGACAGCATCGACCGGGTGGATCGGGCGCTCACGCTCGACGCGTCGATCGAGGTGCGCCACGTCGAGCCGGGGCTCGAGGTGGTGGTGGGGTTCCCCGACGAGTCGGGCGGGGTCCGCGCCGCGGGTCCGCGGTTCGGGTTCTACAACGGCGGGCTCACCTTGCTGAACACCCAGAGCCCGGAGGTGTTGGGGACCCACGCGAGCCAGCTCGGGCACCTCACGTTCAAGGTGAAGTACGACCGGCTCGAGCACACCTTGACCCGCGACAACGTGCTGCAAGACGAGAACCTGGAGCGCGCGCTGGCCGGGGTCGCCCGGGCCCACGCCGCCCTGCGCGAGCGGATGTTGACCGAGATCGTCGACGCGGCGGCGAACGGCCGGTCGCTGCGGATCTGGCAGCGCCGGCTCGCCGCCGACTGCCGCGCGTCCGACGGCGGACCCTACGCGCCAAGGATCCGCGACCTGCCGGTGTTCTCGGACGTGGCCGGCCGCGCGGTCACCCTGGCCACCGTGCGGGCCCAACAGGCGCGGGTGGGCACGGTCCTGGTCGGCTCGGGCGCCGCGCCGCTGTACGACGCGCTCACCCGCCAGGGGTTCCTGGTGCTCCAGGACTCGAGCGAGACCCGGGGGTTGCTCGAGGCGACCGAAGAGGCCGTCCTGTTCGAGATCCTCCGGCGCGGGGTGCAGATCCGCCGGGCCGAGGAGCTGTTCGTTTCGCCCGGGGTGATCGAGGCGGCGAACCTCGACCCTGACGAGCGAGCGCTGGTGCGACGGGCGGAGGAGTGGCTCGGGTACGCGGTCGGCCTGCGGATCCGCGTGCCCGGGACCCGGACGATGTTCCAGTGGGCGCCGGGCCGCGAGGGGTGGCTGAACCGCCTGACGGTTCGGGTCGGGGACTTCGGCGGCACCGACCTCGGACGCACCGAGGTGCTGGCGCTGAACGGCCCGCCCACCGGCGACGTGTTCCTCCGGCCGGAGCCCGCGCGGTTCCAGCTCCCGGCGTTCGTCCACTGGAGGTGCCTGCTGGTGAACCGGCACCACCCGCTGTTCCGCGCCCAGCTGCTCGCGAGCCGCGAGGACCTCGACGTGGCCGCGTTCGGGCTGGCGAGCGCTCTGCTCCACGTCGAGGCGGTCGAGGGGGAGGCGGCGCACCGCCGGATGCTCGGGGCGGTGTTCGACGCGCTCACGACCCGCGGCGGTTCGACGTGAGCACCCTCGATCAGCTCGTGGCCCGCAGCCGCACCCCCGGCCAGTTCGTGGAGCGGCGGTCGTTCACCCTGTCGCGCGAGAAGGCGATCGAGAAGCAGCGGGAGTTCGCGCTGCGGCACCCGCGCCAGTACCTGCTCGAGCTGGTCCAGGGCGCCGTATTCGCCGGCGCGACGTACATGGCGGTCGACAGCCACCCGCGCTCGCTGCTGGTGGCGTGGGTCGGGGGCAAGGCGCTGAACGCGCGCGAGCTGGAAGGCCTGTTCGACTACCTGTTCGCCGACCGCTCCGACCCGCGGTGGCGCCACCTGGTCCAACTGGCGATCGGGATCAACGCGCTGTGCCAACGCGCCCCGAAGCTGGTCCGGATCGAGAGCGGCGACGGCGCGACCGGCGTGCGGATGGAGCTCGACGGGCAGTTCCACGCCACGATCGGCCAGTCGCGCGGCCCGATCCACGGCACCTACGTGTACGTCGAGTACGAGGTGGGCTGGCTGTCGCGGTTCACCAACACCGGACCGACCGACGAGCAGCGCCTGGTGGAGGAGCGGTGCCTGTACACGCCGATCCCGATCCTGCTCAACGGCGTCGCGCCGTTCGGGTACCGCGGCACCCGGCAGATCGCGGTGTTCGGCGCTCGGGCCCTGCAACACTTCGATCAGGACGGCCGGCGGGGCGTGGTCGCGATGCACGCCACGGCGGGAGGCCCGACCGGCTTCCGGATGGTGGTCGGCGGGGTGTGGATCTCGACCCTGCCGCTGACCGAGCTGTCGACCCGCCCGCTGTACGGTGTGGTGTGCGACGAGGGGCTGCGGAAGACCGCGGACCAGTCCGACATCGTGCGGGATGGGTCGTACCTGCGGATGCTGCACGCGGTGCAGCCGTTCGCGACGAGCCTGATGGCCGAGGTGGAGGGCCAGGGGTACCGCCCCCCCGCGCTCCCGGCCGCCCCCGACGACCGGGTCCC
>JBEBJC010000721.1:0-4621 GCA_040080105.1 Myxococcota bacterium | reverse complement strand
GCGCCGCCGCCGAGCGCTCCGGTCCGTGGGGCGGGCTGGTCGAGGCGCTGGCCCGGGTCGGGGAGGGGGCCCCGCCGGTCGAGCGGCTGGCGCTGCGGCACGCGATGCCGAGGCCGGTCGTCGAGCGGCTGGTGGCGGAGCGGGGCCCGGACGACGCCGAGGCGTTCCTGGTCGCGAGCGACGTGCGGGCGCCGATCGACCTGCGACCGAACCCGCGGCGGTGTGGCGCCACCGCGCTGGCGGAGCGACTGGCCGACGAAGGGGTCCCGACCTCGCCGTTGCCCGGGGGCGGGCTGCGGGTCGAAGGCCGGGCGAACCTCGAGGGGCTCGCCTCGTTCCGCGACGGGTGGTTCGAGGTGCAGGACGAAGGCAGCCAGCGGGTCGCCGCGCTGGTGCCGCCGGGGGTGACGGTGCTCGACGTGTGCGCCGGCGCGGGCGGCAAGTCGCTCGCGTTCGCCGGGGCCGGGTGTCGGGTCACCGCGCTCGACGTGCGCGCGTCGGCGCTCGACGAGCTGGCCGAGCGGGCCCGCCGGGCCGGGGTGCGGGTGGCCACCCGGGCGATCCCGCCCGACCGGTTCCCCGACGATCTGCGCCCGGCCGAGTGGGTGGTGGTCGACGCGCCGTGCACCGGCACCGGGACGCTGCGCCGCCACCCCGAGCACCGGTGGTGGTGGACCGAGGACGCGGTGCGCGAGTCGGCTGCGCGCCAGCGGGAGCTGCTCGGGCGCGCCGCGCGGTGGGTGGCCCCGGGGGGGCGCCTGGTCTACGCCACGTGCTCGGTGTTGGTCGACGAGGACGAGCGGATCGCGTCCGAGGTGGGCGGGTTCACGGTGACCGAGGAGATCCGCACCTGGCCGCAGTCCGATCGGTGCGACGGGTTCTACGCGGCGGTGCTGGCGCGGGCCTGAGACCCGGCTATGTGGACCCCATGTGGTTCGCGGTGGCAGCGTGCACCCAACAGCCCTCCTCGGTGGATTCGGGCACCGATCTGCCGGACCTGCCGGGCCACAACGACTGCCTCCCCGAGGGGGAGGTGATGCCGGACGACACGTGCCTCGACGTGGTCGAGGTCGACGGGCGGATGCCCACGGTGAGCTACCTGTCGTCCGACGCGCCGCCCGCCGCGCCCGACGACCCGCGGCTGACCGACCCGGACTACGTGTGGCTCACCGACCAGATCCGCCGGTGCACCTGCAGCTGCTGCCACCAGCGCACGATCGGCGGCCCCGGGGTCCATCGGTGGGACCTGGACTTCGAGCCGGTGTGGATCGACAGCGCGAACGACTGGGTGTTGCAGGTGTTCGTGGGCGAGACCGAGGAGTACCTGCAGACGTTCCCGACCGACGATCCGGAGCGGGTGCGCGCGGTGGTGGAGCGGGAGTGGGCGCGGCGCGAGGCGTACGAGCGGTGAGCGCCCTGGTCCAGGTCGGTCGGATCGGCCCCTCCACGGCGTTGTTCGTCGCGCCGCACGCGTTCGCGCCGCTCGAGGCCGCGATCGGGTGGATCGAGGACGACCCGGCGATCCGCGCGGCGTTCGCGGAGCGGGTCGACGACTGGCACGATCTGGGCACGCTCGAGGCGCTCGACGCGGCCACTGCGCGCGCCCGGGCGCCGGGCCTGCGCACCTCGGTCCCGCGCGCGCTGGTCGACCTGAACCGCGGCTGGCGGGGCCGGGAGGAGAAGGTCGAGACCCTGTTCGGGAAGGGCGCGGTCGACGCGTGGGTCCGCCAGCACCTCCGGGTGGGCGCGCAGGAGGAGGTCGAGGAGTGGTACCGCGCCGCCCTGGCCGAGGTCCGCGCCGCCGCCGCCGGAGCGCGGGTGCTGGTGGAGCTGCACAGCTACGGCGACCTCGGCTCGACCTACGACCGGAACTCCGGCGGGCGGCCGATGTTGCGGCCGGAGGCGTCGGTGGTGTACGGGGCGCCGTGGGCCACCGCGTACCCCGTGGGCCTGTCGCGGCTGGTGCCGGCGAGCCTGCGCGGCACGCGGTGGCAGATGGAGGCGCGCCTCGGCGCTGCGCTCGCGGTCCACGGGATCGAGCTCGGCCCGAGCCCGTACCCGATCTTGTTGCCGTGGAACCTGTCGGCGCGGTTCCTGGCCGAGCGGTGGTTCCGCTGGCTCGGCGCGAGCGGCCGGCTGCCCGAGCGCACCGCCGCGCGGCTCGCCGATCTCGCGTGGACCGACGAGCAGGCCGAGGTGGTCGACGAGCTGCCCGGGGCGGCCGGCCTCGCGACCGAGCTCACCGCGTGGTCACACCACGGGGCCGAGCTGGTCGCGGCGTTCCACGAGCAGGACGGTTCGGGCACCCTCGGGGTGGAGCTCCGGATCGACCTGCGCGATCGGGCGCCCGCGTTCGGCGAGGCGGTAGCGGAGGCGGTGGTCCCGCCCGAGCGGTAACGAACGGACAACACCCCGGGAACGACGGGTCCGGCCGGATCGGGGAATCGGTCGCCGGAGGTGTCGATGCGACCCTGGATGTTCGTTTCGCTCGCGGTGGCCTGCGTGACCCCGGTGGAGCGTGACCCTCGGCGTGACGCCGCTTGGGGCACCCCCGCGAGCCCGTCTGGTGACAGCGCCAGCACCAGCACCCCTGTCGGTGGGGCGTCGACCGAGGGCGCGGGGGTCGCCGAGGCAGAGGGGTTCGTGCCGCCCAAGCGCCTGCAGCTCCGCGGGCGGGTGATCCTCGACGAGCTCGGCAGCGTGGTGCAGCTGCGCGGCGGCAACCTGAAGGGGGCGACCCCCGACGAGGTCGCGGCGTTCACCGACCGCCACCAGATGAACTTCGCCCGGCTGCCGGTCGAGTGGAAGAGCGACAACTGGGTCGACCCCGCCGAGCCGTCGGCGTTCCATTCGGACTACCTCGAGGAGGTCCAGGCCTGGGTCGACGCGCTGGAGGCAGAGGGCGTGTGGTTCGTGCTGGAGATGCGCGTCGACGACGAGATCGCGAAGTCGGCCGAGCTGTACGACCCGACCAGCCTGCTGTACGCCGAGTTCGAGGCCGCGTGGGTGTCGCTCGCCCAGCGGTTCGCCGCCGACGACTACGTGGCCGGGTACGGGCTGTTGGCAGAGCCGAGCACCGGCGCGGTGGAGGGGGAGCAGTGGGAGGCGCTCACCACGTTCCAGCGCGCCCTGATGGACCGGATCACCGACCCGGTGGCCGGGGCAGGGGACAGCTGGACCCCGTTCTTCGTCGGGCCCGCGTTCAACTACGACACGATGCAGTACCGGTACGACGGGTACGCCGACGCGCTCGCCGCGTACCACGGCCGGTTGGTGTACGAGGTCAACGTGCTCACGCCCAAGCCGTGGATCCAAGACGGTCTGGGGCCGGACGGCTCGCCCGTGTCGTACCCGCAGCCCGCGCCGCCCGACTTCGACGCGCTGCTCACCGTGGCCCCCGGGGAGGAGTACGAGCTCCCGCGCGACATGGAGCGGGTGATCAAGCAGCGGCTCGAGGAGCCCGAGAACTTCGTCACCGCGCTGAACCAGGAGTTCCTGACCTGGTACCTGCAGTGGCCGGTCGCGTTCTCGCTCCGCCACGACGTGCCGATCTACGTCGACCAGTTCGGCGCCGACGTGGGCGCGGCGGGCCAGCTCACCTACGAGCGCGACCTGATCGAGGTGCTCGAGCGGCTGGACGTCCCGTGGACCCGCTGGGGGTACACCGCCGGGTCGGACGGTCGCAAGATCGTCGACAACCCGTTCGTGGACGCGATGTACACCGACCTCGGCGCGCGGGCGGCGGCGGGTGAGCTGGTGGTGTGGGAGGCCGACGCCGACGAGCTCGTGCGGATCGAGGCGTCGAGCTACGGCCTCGCGACCGCCGGTACCACCCACACGTGGCGGTTCTACGACGCCACCAACGATCTCGGGCGCGGCGCGGTGCAGGCCCTGCCGACCACCGGCGGCCCGATGGGGACCGCGACCGCCCCGCGGCTCGACTACCGGGTGAACCTGCCGCGCTCGGGCACCTGGTACGTGTGGACCCGGATGCGGGGAGGGACGGCGCAGGCGGGCCTGTGGCTCGGGGTCGACGGGGTGGCTTCCCCGGCGCAGGTGGCGTCGCCGACGCCGACCCGGTGGACCTGGGTGCGGGCCCAGGGCCCGGTCCCGACCGACGGGCTGCACACGCTGAACCTGTGGATGAACCGCCCCGGGGTGATGGTGGACGAGGTCGTGTTGACGCCGTCCGCCGATTGGGTGCCCCCGGCCGAGCTGGCCGACGGCGCGCCGCGGTCGCTCGACCTGCAGGCGCCGCCGCAGCCGTGAGCTACGGGACCCACCGCGTGCCGACCGCGAAGCTCGACGGCATCCTCCGCCGGCTGCGCGCGATCCCTCATATCGAGACCATCCGCATCGGCACTCGCATGCCGGTGGTGTGCCCGATGCGCATCGACGACGAGCTGGTCGCGATGCTGCGGCGCCACCACCCGGTGTTCGTCAACACCCACTTCAACCACGCCAAGGAGCTGACCTGCGCCGCGCGCGCCGCCTGCGAGCGCCTGGTCGACGGCGGCATCCCGGTCGGCAACCAGACCGTGCTGCTGCGCGGCGTGAACTCGTCGGTGAAGTCGCTGCGCGCGCTGATGCGCGGCCTGCTGCGCGCGCGCGTGCGCCCGTA
>JBEBJC010000720.1:0-4622 GCA_040080105.1 Myxococcota bacterium | reverse complement strand
GTGGTGCTCACCCAGGGCGCCGACGGGTCCCTCGCGAACGACCTGTTCGTGGTGCGCGGGATCTTGGGGCCGATCACCGACGGCACCGATCGCGGCGCGGTGTTCCTGCCGCTGACCACCCTGCGCGAGCTGCTGGTGGTGCCCGAAGGCCTGCACCAGCTGATCGTGCGCACCCCGATCGGCGCGCCGCTCGATCCGGCGCCGGTCGCGGCGCTGGTCCCGGGGGCCGACGTGCGCACCTGGCGCCAGCTGATGCCGACCGTCGCGTCGATGCTCGACGCCACCCGCTCGGTGTTGTTCCTGGTGATCTTCCTGGTGTACGTCGCGGTCGGCATCCTGGTGCTGAACGCGATGTTGATGGCCGTGTTCGAGCGGATCCGGGAGTTCGGAGTGATGAAGGCGCTCGGCACGGGCCCGGGGCTCGTGTTCCGGGTGATCCTCGCCGAGAGCGCGATCCAGATCGGGCTCGCGCTCGGGATCGGGCTCGCGCTGGCCGCGCCGGTGGGGGTGTACCTCACGGTGGTGGGCCTCGACGTGTCGTGGCTCGCGGGGACCTCGGTGGTCGGGTTGTCGCTGCCGTCCGTGTGGTACGCCGAGTTCGACGTCGCCAGCGTGGGCACGCCGGTGGTGGTGCTGGTCCTGGTGGTGACGGCCGCGGTGTTGTGGCCCGCGACCAAGGCCGCGCGCCTGCGTCCCCTCGACGCGATGAGGTACCGATGAGGGCGTTGCCCGGGATCGCGTGGCGGAACCTGTGGCGCAACGTGCGCCGGACCGCGCTGACCCTGTCGGCGATCGCGTTCGGCACGTTCCTCGCGGTGTTGTTCACCGCGATGCAGGACCGGAACTTCGCCGACATGATCGACCTCGCCGCGCGCCTCGGCGGCGGCCACGTGCAGGTGCAACACCCCGAGTTCCTCGACACCCCGACCCTCACCCGCACCGTGACCGGCACCGGGGCGATCCGGACCGCGGCCCTCGCCGACCCCCACGTGCAGCGCGCGGTGGACCGGATCACCGGCCAGCTGATGGTCGCGACCGCCACCCGCAACGTGGGCGCGATGTTCGTCGCGTACGACCCGGCCGCCGAGGACGAGACCACCCTGTCGTTCCTGCGCGGCGTCGACGGCACGATCACCGACACCCACGGGATCGTGCTGGGCAAGCGGCTCGCGAAGAACCTGGGGGTGTCGCTGGGCGACAAGGTCGTGTACACGCTGATGGACAAGTCGGGCGAGATCGTGAGCGGCCTCGGCCGGGTCAGCGGGCTGGTCGACACCGGCGCGGCGTCGGTCGACGTGGGGCTCGTGCTGCTGCCGATCGGTCCGCTGCGCGAGGTGGTGGGCTACGCCCCGGACGAGGCGACCAGCGTGGGGCTGTACCTCGACGACGTGCGGCACGCGGGCGACGTCGCGACCGCGCTCGCCCCGCCCGGCGGCGCGCGCGCGCTGACCTGGGACCAGGCGATGCCCGACCTGTCCGGGTTCATCGCGATGAAGGTCGGCGGCGCGCGGTTCATGGAGCTGGTGGTGATGGTGCTGGTCGCGGCGGGGATCTTCAACACGCTGTTCATGAGCGTGATGGAGCGGCGCCACGAGTTCGGGATCCTGGCGGCGATCGGCTGCTCGCGACCGCGGATCTTCGCGTTGGTGATGTGGGAGAGCCTGTGGCTCGCGCTGGTCGGGATGGTCGCGGCGGCGCTGGTGACCGCCGGGCCGTACCTGTACCTCACCACTTACGGGATCGACATGTCGGGCACCATCGGCTCGGACATGGAGGTCGCCGGCGTCGGGATGCCGTCGGTGCTGCGGGTGGGCATCTTCCCGGAGAACCTCGCCGCCATCGTGGTGTTCGCGGTGGGGGCCACCCTGCTCGCGGGTCTGTGGCCCGCGTGGCAGGCGTCGCGGGTGCCGCCGGTGGAGGCGATCCGCCTCGGGTGACGACCGGTGACGCGCCGAGGCCCATGACCCGCGCCGTCCTGACGGCGCGCGCGCTCGCGGGGTAAGGGGGTGCGACACGGAAGGAGCCCATGAGCGGAACCCACGGCCACACGGCCGACCCCCGGATCCTCGTCCTGCTTCCCCCCACGTCGACCGCGGTGGTCCCGGTGGTGCTGGAGGCGGGCTGCATCCCGGTGGTCGACGCGACCGGCGACGCGGTCCAGGTGCCCGACGGCGCGTGGGTCCGCACCCGGCCCGGGCGTCCGGCGCCGGGGACCGGTCCGGTGATCCTCGCCGAGCTCGGTGCGCCGATCCCCGACCGGCAGACCTGGCTCGAGACCGCGGTGCCGCGCGAGGTGCCGCACGGGTTCCACGGGCTGGTGCTGAAGGGCCGCGAGGCGGGCGGCCTGTGCGGCGAAGTCGACGGGCTGGTGGCGCTGGCCCAGGTCAAGGATCCGTCACGGGTGATCCTCGACGCCGGCGTGGGCCCGGCCACCGCGGCCGCGGCAGCGATGTTGGGCGTGAGCGGGGTGCTGCTGGTGGAGCAGCACCTCGGCTGCCCCGAGCTCGGGCTCCCGCCGGGGCTCGAGCGGCGGCTCCACCTCGCCGACTCCGAGGTCACCCGGGTGGTGCACGGCTTGCGGGTGAGCGCCAGCGCCACCGCCCCGGTGCTGCGCGCGTTGGTCGCGGGCGAGGACGACCCGTGGAGCCTGGCGGCGCCGGTGTGGCGCACCGGCGACGCGGCGAGCCACCTGTGGCTGATGGGCCAGGGCCTCGCGCTCGCGCGGGAGCTGACCGATCGGTACGGCGGGCTGTCCGGCGTGCTCGCGGCGTACCGGGACGCGATCGCCGACCGGGCGATCGCCGCCCGGCGGGGCGCGGTGTTGACCGCGGCCCGACCGGTGGGAACCGCCTCGGCGTTCGCCGCCGGCGCCGCCGCCACCGTCGAGGGCGCGGTCGGATCGGGCGTTCTGTGGCAGGAGGCCGCGTGGGTCGGCGCCCCGATCCATGGCGGGCCCCTCGCGGCGATGCTCGGCACCGGATGCGCGGTGGTGGCCGACGCGGGCGCGGTAGAGGCCCGGCGCGCCTCGCTGCCGCCGCCCCCCGCCGCCTCGACCCTGGTGCCCGCCCTGCGGCGCGACCAGGACACGGTGGAGCCCGCGCCGAAGCGCCCGGTGCGCCCCGTGCCGGCGCCGGTCGAGGCCGACGTCCCGCCCGAGGGCGTCGCCGCGATCGCGATCGTCGGCATCGGGTGCCGGTTCCCGGGCGGGAGCACCGGCCCCGACGCGTTCTGGGCGAACATCGTCGGCAAGCGGTACGCGATCGGCGAGGTCCCGCGAGATCGGTGGGACGCGGCGCTGTTCTTCGACCCCGACGACACCGTCCCGGACAAGACCTACTCCAAGATCGGCGGGTTCCTCACCGACTTCGTGTTCGACCCGAAGCCGTTCCGGATCCCGCCCAACGTCGCGCGCCAGGTCGACCCGGTGCAGCAGCTCACCCTGATGTGCGTGGCCGACGCGCTGCGCGACGCCGGGCTCAAGCTCGACAAGAAGTCCGACGGCCGGGAGTTCGACCGCGAGCGGTGCGCGGTGATCCTCGGCAACTCGCTCGGCGGCGAGATGACCGACCGGTACGCGGTGCGGCTCGCGTGGCCCGACGTGGCGCAGAAGCTCGTGTCGGTCCCGCCGTTCTGCGACCTGTCCCCGACCGAGCGGGGCGCGTTCCTCGGCCAGATGGAGCTCGCGTACAAGGCCGGCCTGCCGATCGTCGACGAAGACTCGATGCCGGGTGAGCTCGCGAACGTGATCGCCGGTCGGATCGCGAACGCGTTCGACCTCGGCGGCGCGAACTTCACCGTCGACGCCGCGTGCGCGAGCTCGATGGCGGCGATCCAGGCCGCGGTGAAGTCGCTGCAGAGCGGCGAGTCCGACCTCGTGCTCACCGGCGGCGCCGACCGCTCGATGAACGTCGCGACCTACGTGAAGTTCTGCAAGATCGGGGCGCTGTCGCCCGACCACAGCTCTCCGTTCGACGCTTCCGCGAACGGGTTCGTGATGGGTGAAGGGTGCGGGATCCTGGTGCTCAAGCGGTACGAGGACGCGGTCCGCGACGGTGACCGGGTGTACTCGGTGATCCGCGGGATCGGCGCGAGCTCGGACGGCAAGGGCAAGGGGATCACCGCGCCGAACCTCAACGGGCAGGTGCGCGCGCTGCACCGGGCGTACGCGGCGGCCGGGTTCGACCCGTCCGACGTGGACCTGGTCGAGGCCCACGGCACGTCGACCGTGGTGGGCGACAAGGTCGAGATCGAGGCGCTCAACGCGGTGATCGGCGCGGGCAAGCGCGGCGACCGCGGCCCGATCCGCCTCGGGTCGGTGAAGTCGATGATCGGTCACCTGAAGTCCGCCGCCGGCGCGGCCTCGGTGATCAAGGCGTCGCTCGCGCTGTACCACGGCGTGCTTCCGCCTTCCCTCGGGTACCGCAACGGCCGCACCGACGTGCCGTTCGACACGATCCCGCTCGCCGTCCAGACCGAGCCCGAGCCGTGGCCGGAGACCCCGAGCGGGCTGCGCCGGGCCGGCGTGAGCGCGTTCGGGTTCGGCGGCACCAACTTCCACGTGGTGCTGGAGAGCTTCTCCGGCCAGCCGTTGACCGAGTCGACCCCCGCGCTGCCGCCCGCGC
>JBEBJC010000719.1:0-4624 GCA_040080105.1 Myxococcota bacterium | reverse complement strand
CCCCGAAGGCGGTCGACCCGATCGAGCCGGAAGACGAGTTCGACGCGCCCCCGCCCGCCCCCGCGCCGAAGGCGGAGGGGCTCGCCACCGTTCCGATGGAGGTGATCCACGTGATGTTGTCGAACAACCTCGAAGTGAAGAAGTGCTTCGTGCCGTTGTTCAAGGCCGGCACGCTCCCGCCGCGGGTCGACCTGAAGTTCAACATCATGCCGTCGGGCAGCGCCAGCAACGGGCAGATCCTGCAGAGCCAGTACAAGGGCGGCGAGCTCGAGGGGTGCCTGGTCCGCGCGGTGAGCGGGATCACGTTCCCGCCGACCTCCGGCACCGGCACCTCGATCACTTACCCGTTCGTGCTGCAGTAGCGCGGCCGAGCCGGGCCCACGCCTGCAGCTCGCGGGCGGGGCCCGACCGGTCGACCGCCCGCGCGCCGAGCGCCTCGACCTCGGCCCACCCGACCTCGCCCGCGAACGCCCCGGCGAGCTCGTGCGCGAATACCCGCTCGCGCACGTAGGCGGGGGCGTCGTCGAACGCGACGAGCGGGACGGTGAGCAGCTCCGTCTGCGTCCACTCGCCCGGCGCGGGTGAGCTCGCCTCCCACCGGACGGTCGCCGCCGCCGTCGCGCCCGGGGTGAGCGTGAGCTCGTACAGCCGCACCTCGGACCACCCGGAGCCGAGCTGGGGCGGCAGCGACCACGTGTGGGTGGGCGCGTCTGCGCCGTCGAGCTGCAGCGCGGCGCCGGGCACCGCCGCCACCGTGAGCGACGGGTCGCGGGCGACCGTCCCGCTCGCCCGCAGCGCGGCCTCCAGCGCCTCGACTGCCTCGCTCTGGGTGTCGGCGTACACCGACAGGCCCGCTCCACCCGCGGTCAGCCGGTCGATCCGGCTCGCGGTCGGCGTCTCCACCGCGAGCGACAGCGTCCACACCTCCACCCCGAGGGCGCGCCACCCGGCCACGGTCGCCGCCGCCGCGTCGGCGTCGAGCGACAGGCGGGCGTCGTCGTCGGTCACCACCACCACGCGGTGGTCGGCGCACGGGTCGAATCCGGCGGTCGCCACCTCGGTCGCGGCGTCCAGCGGGCTGCGGTTTCCGGCGCGGGCGGCCTCCTGCGTCACCCGGTCGAGCGCGCCCCGGATCCGCGCCCGGTCGAACGCGGGCGTGGGCCGGAGCAGCGTGACCCCCGAGCGCGCGTCGAACGCGACCACCGACAGGGTCGCGCGGGGCGGCAGCCGCGCGGCCAACGCGTCGAGCACCCCCCGGGCGACCGCGAGCCGCTGGGTCGGCACGTACGGTCCGGACGAGGGCGGCGGCTGGTCCTGCAGCAGCGGCACCTCGCGGAACGGCGCGCTGAACATCGAGTCCGACACGTCGATCAACGCGGTCAGGTGCAGGGGTACGTCCGACCGGGCGCGCGGGGTGACCACCTCGGTCACGAGCCAGCCGTGACGCGGATCAGCGGGGTCGACCGCCGCGGCGGCCCGCACCACCACCCGGTCGCCGTCGGCCGGCGCGGGCGGAACGTACGACACCAGCACCCGGGGGTCGAGCCGCCCGGGTGGCACGCCGTCGGCCAACGCCCGGCGCGCGGCCCGGATCGTCGGATCGGGCGCCACCCCCAACGAGTCGGGGGTCACCCGGACGTTCGGCACCGACACACACACCCGCTCGATCGGCTCACCCAGCAGTCCCATGCCCGATCGTGCCTCCCCCGGCGGTCCTGTTCACGGGGGGTTCGCGAGCCCGAGCGCGATCGCCGCGCGCCCGGTCCACCCGCCAGCCGCCTCGACCCAGTCCCCCCGGGCCGACTCGTACGCCACCCTCGCGGCGCGCAGCTTGCGCAGGCTGCCCTCGAGCCCTGCCTGATCTACCGCGGAGCCGCCCTCGGCGCGCCGCGCCTCCGCTTCGGCGGTGTCGAGGAACGCGAGCGCCGCCTGGAGCCGCTCCGGCTCGCGACGCTGCCGCATGTAGTCGAGGTACGCCCGCTCCACCGCCCGGTTGTCGCCCCCGAGCGCGCCGATGTACCCCACCACCGCGCGCTCCTCGTCGAGCGCCTGGTACAGCTGCGCCTGGCCGAGCTGCGCCCGCCCCTGGCCGTCTCCGACCGCGAACGCCCCGACCCCGAGGAACAGGGTCGTCCCGAGGATCCCGACGATGCCGAACATCAGCCCCGCGGCGACCGCGGCCCACAACAGGGTGCCGAGCCACGACCCGCCCTCGACCGGCGCGGCCCGGCTCGTGGCGGAGGCGGGCGTCGGCTGTGGGTCGGCGGCCTCGGCGAGCGCCTCGGAGGGGACCGCCGCCGCGGGGACTGCGGCTGGGACCGGGGGTGGAGCTGGCGCCGGCGCTGCCGCGGCGACCGGCGCTCGGGGCGTCGGAGGGTGCGGCTCGGGCGTCGGCTCCGGCATGGTGGGCATCGTCAGCGAGAACCCGATCGGCGGCTGCGGCTCCTCCGAGGCCGCGTCCGGGTCTTCGGTCAGCCACTCGGGCCGCTCGTCGGACAGGTCCTCGGTCGGCCGGTACAGCGGGTGCAGCGGGGCGGTCACCGGGTCGAGGGCGGCCGCGAGGTCCACCGCGCTCCGGTCGACCGCGACCTCGTTCGGCGGGATCCGCATCGGCCCGTCGTCGTCCTCGGGCAGCGCCTCGAGCGCCTCGAGCAGGACCTCCCCCAACGCCTCGACCGACGGGTACCGGCCAGCGCCCAGCGACACGCAGCCCCGCACCACCACGTCGAGCCGAGGCTCGGCCTCCGCGCTCCGCTCCCAGTCGCGCGCGCCCCGCGGCGCCTCCCCCTCGAGCATCGACCACAACGTGACCCCGACCGCGAACACGTCGTCGCGGCGTTGGGCGCGCGCGCCCGCGTCGGGCGGGCGGAACGGGGCGGGCCCCGCCGGCGCGGCGCGGCTGCCCTCCACCCGGGTCCGATCGAGCGCGCCCAGCTTCACGAACCCGTCCTCGGTCAGCCACAGCGCCGCCGGGTCGATCGCGCCGTGGGCCAAGCTCGCGCCGTGCAGCGCGGTGAGCGCGTCGACCAGCTGCACCGCGATCACCGCGGCGGTGCGCGGGGGGATCGGCCCGTACGCCGCCATCCAGTCCGCGACCGTGCCGTGGGCGCACCGCTCGAGCAGCGCGAACGGCACGCCGCGGGCCACCCCGACCTCGGACACGTTCAGCAGCTGCGGGTGGTCGATCCCGGCGAGGCGGCGGGTCACCTGCTCGAACAGCCGCGCCTCCTCCGACGCGACCAGGTCGGGCAGCAGCAGCATCAGCGCGCGCTCGGTGTCGGTCGAGGTGTCGTACACGCGGAACGTGGACGACACCGACCCGCGCGCGAGTCGCGAGGTGACCACGAACCGGCCGTCACACAGGCGCGGCGCGGTGGGGGCGTGCGTCGGTCGGGGCATGGGCCGAGGATACGTCACCTGGGCGCCCCAGCGACCGGTGCGGGGTGACGATCGTGTTACGACGCGCCCCCCGCGCGGGATAGAATCGAGGTGGGGGCGAGATGGCGCGGCGGGTCGGCGGGAGGTCGGTGGATCGGGGCGACGTGGTCAGCCGGCCGAGCGCCGGCGCCGAGGCCGACGAGGTGCTCCGGCGCACCGAGGCGTCGCGCACGGTCAACGAGCTGGTGGTGGCCGAGGTGCTCGCGACCCCCGAGCCGATCGACCGGGTGCAGGCGTTGGTCGCGGGGCTGTCGCCGGACGAGCGGCGGGCGCTGCGGCGGGCGCTGCGCGAGGGGCCCGCGCCGGCCGGGATCGACCCGGACACCGCGCTGGCGCCTGGCTGGCGCGACGGCGGGTACCCGTACGTGAACCTGCTGTCGCGCAAGGTGTACGAGCGGCAGAAGTACCGGCTGCAGGTCGAGCTGCTCAAGCTCCAGGCGTGGGTCAAGGACACCGGCGCGCGGGTGGTGTTGCTGTTCGAGGGTCGCGACGCCGCGGGCAAGGGGGGCGCGATCAAGCGGTTCATGGAGCACCTCAACCCCCGCGGCGCGCGGGTGGTGGCGCTCGAGAAGCCGTCGGAGCTCGAGCGGGGGCAGTGGTACTTCCAGCGGTACATCGAACACCTGCCCACCCGCGGCGAGATCGTGCTGTTCGACCGCAGCTGGTACAACCGGGCCGGGGTCGAGCGGGTGATGGGGTTCTGCTCTCGGCCCGAGTACGACGAGTTCCTGCGCCAATGCCCGGAGTTCGAGCGGCAGCTGGTGCGCTCCGGGATCCACCTGTTCAAGTTCTGGTTCTCGGTGTCGCGCGACGAGCAGCGCCGCCGGTTCAAGGAGCGGCGCACCCACCCGCTCAAGCAGTGGAAGCTGTCGCCGGTGGACCTGGCGTCACTCGACAAGTGGGACGAGTACACCCAGGCGAAGGAGGCGATGTTCCTCCACACCGACACCTCCGACGCCCCGTGGACGGTGGTGAAGTCGGACTGCAAGAAGCGCGCGCGGCTCAACGCGATGCGGTACGTGCTGCACCGGCTGCCGTACACGTTGCGCGACCCGGCGCGGATCGGCGCGATCGACCCGCTGCTCGTGTCGCGCGCGTCGCTGCCGATGGGGCTCGGCGACGAAGGGGACGGCGGGAAGTAGCTCCGACGGCCCCTCACCCCATCCCTCTCCCCACAGGGGAGAGG
>JBEBJC010000718.1:0-4625 GCA_040080105.1 Myxococcota bacterium | reverse complement strand
CCCCCGAGCGCGCGCCCTTGGACCCGACCGACCCGACCGACCCGCCCGAGCCGTTCGCCAAGCACATCATCCCGGTCCGCATCGAAGACGAGATGCGGTCGAGCTACCTCGACTACTCGATGTCCGTCATCATCGGGCGGGCGCTCCCCGACGTGCGCGACGGCCTCAAGCCGGTGCACCGGCGGATCCTGTACGCGATGGACCAGGAGGGCCTGCAGAGCAACCGGAAGTACAGCAAGTGCGCCGGCGTGGTCGGCGAGGTGCTGAAGAAGTACCACCCCCACGGCGACTCGGCCGTGTACGACGCGCTCGTGCGGATGGCGCAGCCGTGGAACCTCCGGTACCCGCTGGTCGACGGGCAGGGGAACTTCGGCAGCGTCGACGGCGACCCGCCCGCCGCGTACCGGTACACCGAGTGCCGGATGACCAAGCTCGCCGAAGAGCTGATGGTCGACATCGACAAGGAGACCGTCGGGTTCGTGCCGAACTACGACGGCAGCACCGGCGAGCCCGAGGTGTTGCCCTCCGCGTTCCCGAACCTGCTGGTCAACGGCGCCGACGGCATCGCGGTCGGCATGGCCACCAAGATCCCGCCGCACAACCTCGGCGAGATCATCGACGCGTGCATCGCGGTGATCGCCAACCCGCAGCTGCCGGTGGCCGAGCTGCTCGAGATGGTGCCCGGTCCCGACTTCCCCACCGGCGGCACGATCTTCGGTCGCCAGGGGATCCGCGACGCGTACCTCACTGGCCGCGGCCGGATCATCGTGCGCGGCCGGGCGGCGTTCGAGGAGGTCCACGGTCGCCAGGCGATCGTGATCGACGAGATCCCGTACCAGGTGAACAAGAGCCGCCTGATCGAGGAGATCGCGGACCTCGTCCGCGAGAAGAAGCTCGACGGCATCCACACCCTGCGCGACGAGAGCGACCGCCACGGGATGCGGATCGTGATCGAGCTCAAGCACGACGCGTTCGAAGAGGTGGTGCTGAACCACCTGTACAAGCACACCGCGCTCCAGAGCACGTTCGGCGCGATCCTGATCGCGATCGTGAACAACCGCCCGCGGGTGCTGTCGCTGCTCGAGCTGATCCAGCACTACATCGCCCACCGGCGCGAGGTCGTGCTGCGGCGCACCCGGTACCTGCTGCGGAAGGCGAAGGAGCGGGCGCACATCCTCGAGGGGTACCGGATCGCGCTCGACCACATCGACGCGGTCATCGCGTTGATCCGCGCGAGCCGCACGGTGGAGGAAGCGCGCACCGGGTTGATCGCGCAGTTCGGCCTGTCCGAGATCCAGGCGAACGCGATCCTCGAGATGCGGCTGCAGCGCCTCACCGGGCTCGAGCGCGACAAGATCGAGGAGGAGTACGCCGAGGTGTTGCTGCAGATCGGCGGGTACGAGGAGATCCTCGGGTCCGAGCAGCGCCTGATGGGCGTGGTGAGCGACGAGCTGATCGAGGTCCGCGGCCGGTACGCCGACGAGCGGCGCACCCGGATCGTCGACGCGCAGAGCGCGCTGACCGTGCGCGACCTCGTCGCCGAAGAGAACCAGGTCGTGACGCTGTCGCACCTCGGGTACATCAAGCGCGTGTCGCCCGACGAGTGGGGCCTGCAGAAGCGCGGCGGGATGGGCAAGAAGGGGATGGACACCCGCGACGAGGACTTCGTGACCTCGATCTTCGTCGCGAACACCCACGCGGTCCTCCTGGTGTTCACCACCGGCGGCAAGGTGTTCCCGCTCAACGTGTACGAGGTCCCCGAGTCCGGGCGCGCCGCCCGCGGCCGGCCGATCGTGAACCTGGTGCAGATCCCGCCGGGTGAGCAGCTCGCCTCGGTGGTGTCGGTGTCGTCGCTCACCGAGGACGATCCGCGCGACCTGTTGTTCGCGAGCAAGCTCGGCCTGGTGAAGCGCACCCCGCTGTCGGCGTTCGCGAACATGCGCCAGGGCGGCCTGATCGCGTGCGGCGTCGCGGACGACGACGAGCTGCGGCTGGTGAAGCTGCTCGACCCGAACGACCCGCTCGACATCATGATGTTGTCGCGCAAGGGGCTGTCGATCCGGTTCCCGATGGGCGGCCCGAAGGGCGCCCCGGTGTATGGCCGCAGCGCCCGCGGCAACATCGGGATGAAGCTCGGCAAGGACGACGAGGTCGTGGGGATGTTGCTCGTCCCGCACTCCGAGGCGGAGGACATCCCGGACGAGCTCGACGTGGACGAGGTCGTCGTCGCGGTGGACGAGGACGACGTGGTCGACGGCGAGCTGGTCGAGGAGCCGGACGTGGCGACGATCCTCACCGTGACCTCCACCGGGTTCGGCAAGCGGACCCCGCTCGACGCGTTCCGGACCCAGGGGCGCAACGGCAAGGGGATCATCGCGCACGCCACCGGCGCGGCCACGCTGGTCACCGGCCAGCAGGTGACCCCGGAGGACCAGCTGATGCTGGTGACCGACACCGGGCGGGTGATCCGGATCTCGGCCGGCGACGTTCGGCTCGTGCAGAGCCGGTCGTCGAAGGGCGTGCGGATGATGCGGCTCGAGCCGGGCGAGCGGATCGTCGACCTCGAGCTGCTGCCGGTGACCCCGGACGTGCCCACCTCCGCGACCGAGGCGCCGTCGGAGGAGTGAGCTACGGGAGCTCGGCGACCACCGCGTCGAGCGCCCGGGCGACCGCGCCGTCCGGGGCCAGCGGCTCCAGGTGGTGCGCCACGATCGGGGTGAGCGGGATCAGGTCACCGAGCGGGAGGCGGTGGAGCCGCGCGCTCGCGGTCTCCGCCAGCACGTCCGGCAGCACCGCCAGCAGGTCGGACGCCGCGACGATCTCCACCCCGAGCCCGATCCGGTCGACCACCCACCGCACGTCGCGCGGGATCTCGGCGGGCCACCCCTCGGACTGCCCGGCCGGCGGCCCGACGAACGGGTGCCGCGCCACCGTGTGCAGGTCGACCTCGGTCTTGCCGTACAGCGGGTGCAGCGGACCACACCACACGCTCGACCGAGCGCTGCCGAGCGGCACGCTGCGCACCCCCGCCCCGGCGCGGGTGAAGCTCGCGATCACCAGGTCGAGCTCGCCCCGGCGCAGCTGATCCAGCACCCGGTCGGGCTCGGGCGTGAGCAGGTGCGGGCGCAGGTCCGGGGCGCCCTTCACCAGCTTCGCCAGCGCCCGGGCGACCAGCGTCTGGCTGACCCCGCCGGCGGCGACCCACAGCGGGCCGGCCAGCGGGCGGCCCGCACCCTCGGCCTCGTCTACCAGCCGCATCGCGAGCCGCACCGCCTCGAGCAGCCGCCGACCGTCGTCGGTGAGCTGGAGCCGCCCGCCGTGCCGGTGGAACAGCGGGTGGCCCACCTCCTCCTCGAGGCGCTTGAGCGTGCGCGACAGCGCGGGCGGGGTCACGTGCAGCCGCGCCGCCGCGGTCGGCAGGTGCTCGGCCTCCGCGATCGCACGGAACTGCGGCAGCCAGCTCCACCAGCGGGCCAGGTGGTTCAGTCGGTCCACGGGACCTCGTAACGCCCCGGGTTACCGATCGACCGGGAGGGCAGATGCGAGCGGCGTGGGCGGTGGTCGTGGCGGGGTGCGCCGGCGAAGGCCCGCTCGGGGTCAACGAGGTGGCGAGCCGGGAGCCGGTCGCAGACTGGGTCGAGCTGTGGAACGACGACGGCGGGCCGCGCTCGGTGGCCGGGTGGTCCCTCGCGAGCCCGGCCGGCGTGTTCACGTTCCCGGCAGACGCCGAGCTCGCGCAGGACGAGTTCGCGGTGGTCGCGTTCGGGGGCGAGCGGGTCGCGCGGTGGACGGCCGCGTTCGCGCTGCCGGACGAAGCGTTCGACCTCACGGTGAGCGACGCCGACCACCGGCGGATCCAGCAGATCCACGTGCCCGAGACCGGCGCGGGCCAGAGCTTCGGCCGGGTGCCCGACGACGAGCCGAACTGGCAGGTGATCGACGCGCCGACCCCGGGCGAGCGAAACGTGCCTTGAGCCCTACCAGAGGAGGGGCGAATTGTTTCGGCCGATCCTCCTCTCCTCCGCATCGGGTGAGCGGGTTGGGGGCTTTGGGCGCCGCCGGGCGCGACACCGACGTCGCGGTGGGGCCTGCCCCCCCGACCGCGATCGGCGCAGCGGCGCCGTCTCGATGCCGGCCCGGATCTTGCTGTCTGTGCCGGGAGGAGGTCTCCGATGTCTCGTCGCCCGTTGTCCGCGCTGCTCCCGCTGCTCGCTGCCGGATGTGTCACCACCCACTCCAGCTGTGAGGACTTCGAGGGCGGCACGTTCGCGAACGAAGTGACGTTCGGGATCACCCAGGAGGAGCTCGACGCCGCGGTCGACGCGGACGGCGCGCTGACCGCCGAGGGGTGCGCCGAGCTGTGCCGGGACCGCCACTGGTGGGCGGAGCAGATCGTGTCGATCGACACCTGTGAGCGCGCCGACGACGGGTCGATCCCCGACTCGGGCGACGCGGTGGCGGCGGTGCACTGCGCCTGGACCGAGAACGCGGTGTGTGAGGGGCGGGCACACGAGGTCGTGCGGTCGAAGCCCGAGGGGGTCGGCCGCGACGCGCTCGGCGCGTGGCTGGCGCGCGGGGCACACGCGGAGGCCGCGTCGATCGGGGCGTTCGTGGCGCTGGCGAAC
>JBEBJC010000717.1:0-4627 GCA_040080105.1 Myxococcota bacterium | reverse complement strand
GAGGCCGAGCTCGACCGGCCGCTCTCCCTCGGGCACCGATCCGGCCACCAGCACCGTGTCGACCGCGGTCACCTGTACGTCGAGCGCGCCGATGTCCTGCCCTTCCCCGACGTGTTGCCACACCACCTGCCCCGCAGCGTCGATCAGCAACGCGCGGGGCGGACCGACCCCGCCGGAGCCCCGGGTCGCGTCGAGCGCGATCCACCCGCCGCTCGCCCGGGCGTCGGGCGCGACGAGCAGCTGCGGGTGGGGATCGTCGGGGGCGAGCGCAGGGATCTCGACCACAACCCCCGGCGCGACGGTGGTGCCGCGGGGC
The DNA here is from genome assembly GCA_040080105.1 of Myxococcota bacterium. Lineage (GTDB taxonomy): Bacteria > Myxococcota_A > UBA796 > UBA796 > JACKER01. Next base: position 4,311 of record JBEBJC010000717.1, on the reverse strand, counting down.
CCGGTGGCCGACACGACCAGCTCGACCCGCTCACCGGCGGCGAGCCCGGCGACCAGCAGCTCGTGCTCGGTGCCGTGGTCTTCCACCCGGAGCGCCGACCCGCTGGGGCCGTAGCTGACCGCGCCTTCGGCCTCGACCTCGGTGTCGAACGTGACCCGGAGCACCTGCGCGATGTCGGTTTCGCGCACGTCGAGGCCGTAGATCGTGGGGCCGGGACCCGAGATCGAGTCGCGGCACGCGAGGAGCCACCACACGGCCCCAGCGTACACCGCCGCCTACTTCCCGACGACCCGCTCGATCATCCCGTCGAGCGCGACACACGCCGGCGGCGCGATCTCGCCCTTCCCCGGCCAACAGGCGGCGATCTGCTCACGCGCCTTCACCAGCGGGCTGGGATCGCCGAGCCTCAGCGCGTCCTGACCGCCGTACAGGGCCTCCAGCGCCGCCTTCTTCTGGCCGTCTCCGTCCTTGTCGGAGAACGACCCGGGATCGAGCTCGCCCACCGCGACGATCACCCAGTCGATGTCGAGGCCGTCCTCGATGCCGTCGAGGTCGGTGTCGGCGGTGCGCACGTCGGTCCACCCCTCGAGCTCGAGCCAATCCAGCACCCGATCGGCGTCGGTGTCGGGCAGCAGCGGATCGGAGCCCCACTTCACCTCGAACCCGTCGGTCAAGCCGTCGTCGTCCGTGTCGGGGTCGTGCGGGTCGGTGCCCTCCCACCACTCCGAGCCGTCCTCCAGCCCGTCGTCGTCGGTGTCGGGGTCGAGCGGGTCCGACGAGCCGACGAACAGCTCGAAGAAGTCCGACGCGAAGTCTCCGTCGGTGTCGTAGTTCGTGGGATCGGTCCCCAGGATCACCTCGGTGTCGTCCCACAGCAGGTCGTCGTCGGTGTCGGTCGACGTGTCGGACGTGCCGTGGAACGCCTCGGCGCAGCTCGACAGGTTGTCTCCGTCGACGTCGGTCACGTCGATCTCGACCCGGAAGGTGGCGTCGAGGTCGAGCCCGTCGACGAACCGCACCTGTGAAGGCGTGGTCGGGTCGATCGCGAGGGTCACGCCGCGCTTCACCTGGTCGAATTGGTCGAGCCCCGAGATGCCGTCCGAGTCCTCGCGCCAACCCCACAGGGTGGCGACCGGCGTGTCGTCGGGGTCCACACACAGCGACAGCGTGTTCGTGGGCCGCCCCACCGACTCGCTCGCCACCGACTGGCGGAAGTCGTCGGTGTACAGCGCGAACGCGGCGCGCACGCCGCTCGTCCCGCTGGTGCTGTCGACCGACACACGGACCTCGACCGGTCCCGGCGCGGCGGGGGCGCACTCGGTCGCCTGGGGGTGCGGCGGCAGAGATGGGCTCGCCCACAGGGTCATCAACTCGCTCGCGGTCTCGAGGCCGCGGGTGTCGCGCGCGCGGTGGAGCAGGCGGCACCACTCGGCTTGGCTCTGCCAGCCGGCGAGGGTGTTCGCTTCGCCGTAGTACGGCCGACCGGGCTCGTCCTTGTTCAGGCACACGCCGGTCGGGCTGTCGTACTCACACGGCCGGTCGGTGTTGCCCGAGTCGGGCTCCGCGCCGTGCACCAGCCGCCGAGTCCGCGGCTCGCCGTCGTGGGAGAACTCGTCCACGATCTCGCCCGGACGTACGTCGACACACGCGCCGTCGGCGTTCCACCCGGTGACGAGGGCCCGCAGCGTGCCGATGCCCGGGATGTCGATCACCGGGATCGCCGAGTACGGGTCGGCCCGCGCGACCCACCCCGCCGGAAGCCCCCCCGGCGGCACGGAGCCGACGATGATGTCGTCCCGCACCACCGACAACGGCTCGAGCCCCCGGAACGGACCAGTCCCGCGGTCGATCAGGAACTCCGGGTCGACATAGGCCCACGGCCCCTCGGTCTGCTCGAGCAGCTCGGACCAGTTGGCGTGGGCGTAGAAGTCCTGCACCGGGTGCAGCAGCGCGCCGAACGCGTACGCCGCGCCGAACACGTCGGGGTCGGCGGGATCGAGGCGATCGAGCACGAGGTCGTGCTGGCGTCGGATGAACGCCGCCGACTCCTCGAACCGACACGAGTCGAAGTGGTGGTCGTCCATGTCCTCCTCGGCGCCGCCGTCCTGGTCCCCCACCGCCTCGTTCATCACCGAGAACACCAACGACCGCAGGAACGACAGGTTCTCGGTGGCCGCGTCGTGGCCGGCGTCCTCGCAGTGCGAGTAGAAGATGGACAGCGTCCACTCGTTGCAGAACGCGAGCGCGGGGCTCGGGACCAGGGCCAGCGCGATCGCTGCCAGGGCGCGTCGGGACATTCGACCTCCTGTCGACCCGTCACTCGCCCGGGATCGCGCCGGGGTCCCACCCCGTCACTGGGTGTCTCTCGGGAATCCGATCCCGGGCCGGAAAAAAGTCCGAACCCCGGAGGGCCGGGTGAACATCGGGAGGTGATGCAGGCACGCCGGGTCGAAGACCACGTGATCGACGCCGCCCTCGCGGGCGACGAAGGGGCGCTCGCCCAGATGGCGGAGGCGTGGCTGCCGACGGTGCTCCAGTGGTGCGTGCGGCTCGGCGGGCCGTCGATCGACGCCGAGGACGCTGCCACCGACGTGATGATGACCTTCGTGCGCCGCCACCACACGATCCACGATCGGAGGCGCGTCTCCGCTTGGTTGTTCGCGACCTGCCGCCGCACGGTGGCGAACTACCGGCGCAGCGCGTGGTGGCGGCGGTGGCTCCCGGGCGCGTCGTACGACACCGCGACCACCGAGCCGCTGGACGCGGACCTCGATCGGGCGGAGCGAGCCGACCGGGTGTTCGCCGCGCTCGAGCGGCTGAAGGTGAGGGACCGCGAGGTGTTGACCCTGTGTTACCTCGAGGACCGACCGCTGCTCGAAGCGGCCCAGATCCTCGAGATCCCCGAAGGGACGGTCAAGAGTCGGCTGGCGTCGGCCCGGGATCGGTTCCGTCGTGTGTACGAGGCGCGGTCGTGACCCACCTCGACCCCGACGACAAGCACGCGTTCCTCGCGGCGACGACCAGCGACGAGCTCCAACTGATGCGGATCAGCACGGTGGTTCGCGCCGAGCTCGACCAGCGGCGGGCGCTCCGGACGGCGGCGCGACGAGCCACCGCCGTGGCCCCCGGCGCGGTCGACCGCGTTCGCCGCCGGTTGGGCGGCCAGTCGCCGCGCCCGGCCGGGCTCCGGTGGCCCGTCGCGTTGGTGGCCGTCGCCGCCGCGGTGGTGATCGCGGCGCTGGGCGCCCGTCCGACCCAGCCGCCGGGAGACGTGGCGCTCGCGTTCGACGGGCTCGGCACCGTGGGCGGCACGCCCCAGGCGCCCGAGATCCGGTGGGAGTCCGGTGCGCTCGGGGTCGAGGTCGAGCCCAACCGTGGCGTCCAGCTCGCGGTGGTCACCGACGAAGCGACGATCCGGGTGATCGGCACTGCGTTCACCGTCGAGCGGGCCGCGTTCGCGACGGTGGTGGACGTGTCACACGGGACGGTCGAGGTGACCTGCGTCGGCGCGGCGCCGATCCGCGTCCCGGGGCCCGGGAGGCGGACCTGCTTGCCGAACGACCCGGCCTCCCTGCTCCGGCGGGCGACTGCGCTGCGGCGGGATCGAGCCCCGGTCGAGGTCCGCCTCGCCACGATCGACGCGGGGCTGTCGGCGACCGGGCGCGCCGGCCCGATCGCAGCCGAGTTACTGGCACACCGGGCGGAGCTGCTCGGTTCGGACCGCCCGGGAGACGCGATCGACGCCGCGCTCGGGTACCTCGCGATCGGCGGGCCGCGGCAGGCGGAGATGGCGGAGCTGGCGGCTCGGCTGGCGCCGCCGGGGTGCGCCGGCCAGCCGGTGCTCGAGCGGGCGGCGGCCGCTGCGCCGACCGGGTGGTGGGCGGTCTCCCTCGCCGCGTGTGTGGCCGACCGTGACCCGGACCGCGCCGCCCGGCTGCTCCAGCAGGTCGAAGACCCTGGCCCGCTCGGAGCGTTGGCGAGCTCGTTGTCGGCGTCGCTCGCCGCCCGATCCGGCTCGCGATGATCGGCGCTCCGGTGGCCTGGGTGCTGATCCGGCTGTCGTTCGCCGGAGCGGTGGGTCCGGAGTCGGTCATCCGCGGGCTGCAGCTGCCGGCCGAGGTCGAGGTGGTCGCGACCGAGAGCCCGGGCGGGTGGCGGTTCGTGGTGGAGGCAGGACGAACCCGCACGCTGGACGTGCCGATACCCCGAACCGAGGCCGACCAGGCGGCGATCGTGGCGCTGGTCGAGAGCCTCGTCGCCGACCTGGCGATCCCGGGCCGGGACCCTGCGGCCCCCCAGTGGCCCCCGGTC
>JBEBJC010000716.1:0-4640 GCA_040080105.1 Myxococcota bacterium | reverse complement strand
GCCGACATGGGGCCGTGCGTGACGGTGCGCGCCGGCGGTACGACCATCCTGCTGACGTCGCGCAAGACGCCGCCGATGGACCTCGGCCAGCTGCGCTCGCAGGGCATCGTTCCTGAAGCGCTGGCCTTCGTCGGCGTCAAAGCCGCCGTGGCGCATCGCGCTGCCTACGAGCCGATCGCGGCCGGGACCTACTGGGTCGCCACACCCGGGGCCTGCCCGAGCGATCTGACGACGCTTCCCTATCGCCGGATCACACGCCCGATCTTCCCTCTCGACGGAACGTGAAGCGGTCCCGCGCGATGGGATGCATGTCAGATGGCATGCAGTGAGATGGGACGCATGTGAGATGGGACGCATGTGAGATGGGACGCATGTGAACGGCATGCCAGAAACACCACCAGAAACACCAGAGGCTGCACTCCATCGGCGTAACGCCGGGAAGTGCAGCCTCAGGTAAGCTCAGCTCGTCGCTGCGATGTCTGCGAACGCCGGGACATCAGACTTGCGGCTGGAGCGTCGTAGCCCCGAGCGGGGATACGAAATGAGCAAGATTAGCGAGCGACCTCGGTCGAAACCTCGGCGCCGAGCTTCATCGGCTCATGCGGAACTTCACGGCGGCAAGCGCCGAGAGCGACAACGGCCACCAGCGTGGCGAGAACAACAGCGCGCTTCATAGTCTGTCTCCTAATTCCCTGATTTCGGAACGCAGCTCAGCGAGCAACTTGCTCGACAGCCGGCACACCCGCACCAAGCTTCATCGGCTCGTGCGGCACTTCACGACGGCAGGCGCTGACCGCCACCGCCGCGATGATCGTCGCAAGAACGATCATGCCCTTCATTCCCTGCATCGTCTTCTCTCCTGATGCTTCATCGGCAATCGCCATACTGGGGTACTGACCCGCTCCGCTCAGATCAAGAACGGACGCTGTTATCCACCTGTTTTCCAACGTCAGTGGTGCGCGAAAGCAACGCCAACTTGTCACGGCTGACACGGCGTTGCCTCGCCCACCGGTGGTTGTAGCCACGGCCAGTGGGCACGACGTTCCCCGTCCCTGCTCGGCCCACTGAAACCGACGCGGGTTAAGACATCGTTAAGCGCTGTCTCAAAATTGGCCTTGTGGTCGGAGCGTGCTATTTCAGCAACGGTGACCAGGCCGGATCGGACGCGAACGACGGCGTCGGCAGGGCTCGCGGCTCGAAGCGACCGGTCAGATCCACGGTGAAGATCTTTGGTCCACCACCGGCGCCCTGAGCCTCGCGGAAGAAGCTCAAGACGCGGCCATTGGGCGCCCAGGTCGGCCCTTCGTTATGATAGCCGTCGGTCAGGATGCGCTCACCGCTGCCGTCCGGTTTGAGCACGCCGATGAGAAAGCGACCGCCACGCTGACAGGTGAATGCGATGTAGTCACCGCGCGGCGACCACACCGGCGTCGAGTAGCGCCCCTCGCCGTTGCTGATGCGGCGGAGACCGGAGCCATCCGATGCCATGACGTACAACTGCTGATTGCCGCTGCGATCGGATTCGAACACGATCTGGCGGCCGTCCGGGGCGTAGCAAGGGCCGGTATCGATGCCCTGAACCTGGGTCAGTCGGCGCGCCTGGCGCGAGCGCAAATCCATCTCCAGCAGGCTCGAATTGCCGTCCGGCGTGCCGTGACTCATCACGATGCGCTGGCCGTCGGGTGAGAATCGCGGCGCGAACGTGAAGCCCTGGAAGTCGCCCACGACCGCGCGCTGCCCCGACAGGAAGCACACCCGCTCCCCGTCTCGGTCTCGGACCACCACCCGGCGGCCGGCGGTGGCCACGACCACCCCGTCGTTCACGTCAACACCACCTCGGACAGGGCCAGGCGGATCGCCCCGCGGCGTTTTTCCAGGAACCAAGGGTCGAATCCTTCCTCTGTCAGGTGTGCGCGCAGCCGGTGGACCAACACGTTCAAGGGGTTCGCGTCCTTGCTGCCGCGGCCCCACAACGCGGTGAGCACGTCCTCGGTCAGGCACCAGCCGCGCTCGGCCGCCGGTCGGTCGGCGTCGCGGGCCCACTGGCGCGCCAGCGCGAACAGCAGCACGCCGCGGTTGCCGGTCAGCGCGAGCTCGCGCCGGTCGATCGGGTCCCGCAACACCGCGGTGGGTCCGCCGGCGCCGTTGCCGTTCACCGTGAGCACGTACGGGTACCCGGTGGGGGACAGGTCGACCGTGGGCGCGTGATCCATCAGCGCGTCGACCAGGCGGAGCCACCGGCCGTGCACCTCGAACGGGCGGGCGGGATCGATCGGGACCTCGTCGGCCTCGGTGCCGACCCACACCTCGCCGTTGGCGTGCAGCACCACGGTGGCGGCGCGCGGGGGCCAGCTCGCGACCCGCAGGTCCGATCCGGGCGCCGACCCGAGGACGAACCGGTCGCCGCGGAACATCACCCGCGCTCCGGTGGCCACGTCCTCGAGGTGGCGCGCCCGCCACGCCGGCCCGCCCCCGCCGGACAACCGCAGCACCACATGGACGCCGATCCGGACCTGGTCCCCGTCGGACAAGCGCACCGAGCCGGCGGCGCGTTGGCCGTTCACGAACGTCCCGTTGCGCGAGCCCAGGTCGCGCACCCACGCGGCGCCGCCCTCGATCCACGCCTGCGCGTGTTGCCACGACACCGAGTCGTCGGTCAGCACCACCCCGTTCATCGGCCCGCGGCCGATCCCGATCGGATGGTCGCCGATCGGCACCGACACCCCGTCGGGCAGCACCAGCTCGTACCCGGTCATCGCTCGGCCGCCCGCGCCCGACGCGCGGCTTCCCGGCGCGCGTCGATCGCGGCCCCCGCTTCGCTTGACAGCTTGCGCACCGCCTCGTCGGCCGAGCCGCGATCGGGTCCGACCGTGAGCTCGCGCCGCAACCGCACCGCGGCGCTGGTGATCTCGACCACCGCCGCCGTCGCGGACGCGAGCTCCGACTCGAGCCGCTCTCCGGCCTCTTCCGCCGCGGCGTGCTCGGCCAGCGCACGCTCGATCCGGGACCGCTCGCGCGCGTCCACCGACTCCCCCGCCCGCTCGAGCGCCGCCATCCGCTCCAGCCGGGTGTTGAGCGCCGCCACGTCGACCGTCGCGGCCGGAGCGAGCGCCGCCTCGGCGGCGTCGATGTCGCGCGCCAACCGGTCGGCCCGCTCGGTCATCGCCCGGGTCGAGGCCCGCAGGTCGGACAGCGCCAGGTCCGGCAGGTCGGCCTCGGCCGCGGCCTGCTCGAGCGCGGCGATCGCGTCCCGGGCCCGCGCGGCGAGCCCCTGCCCCCGCGACTGCGGCGGAGCCTCGGCGACGGTCGTCGACGCGGTCGGGGGGGCGTACGCCACCGGCAGCCGGCGCGCTCCGCCCCGGGCGCCGCGGATGCCCTCGGTCGCCTGCGCCCCGAACACGGTGAACGCGATCATCAACGGCAACGCGAAGAACCCGAGGTACTCGAGCCCGATCGGCAGCCCGACCCACCCCGCCACCATCAGCGCGATCCACGCGGTGGCGATCCACTGCGCCCGCGGATCGGTGTCGACGAGCTGCGCGTGGAACCCGAGCGCGCTCGCCCGCTCGACCAGGGCCACCGCGACGGACTCGTCCACGTCGGACACCAGGCGGAACTTCCGCTCGAGCACCACCGGGCTCTCCGGCAGTGCCTCCGGCGCGACCTGCATCACGTCCGCCACCGCCGCGTGCAGCGCCTGCTCGGGGGTGAGGGCCGGGCCTCCGGGGACGCCGATCGCCTCGCGCACGCGGCCCCACAGCTGCCGCCCGAGCGACAGGATCTGGTCCTCCGCGGTGGGGGCCGCCCCGAGCGCCCGCCGGCGCAGCTCGTCCCGCCGCTGCCGCTGGTCGCTGCGCTCCTTCACCACCACCGTGAACCGACCGCGGCGGACGACCACCACCGGGGCCCGCGGGCGCGGGCGCACCGGCGCGGCGACGCCCTGCAGCGCGTCGAGCACCTCGGTCGCCCCCTGCGGGCGGAGGGCCGGGTCGGGCCGGAGCAGCGACTCGATCAGCGCGATCAGGTCGGGCGGACCACTCGACGCGGGGATCCGGACGGGGCGGTCCTCGAGCTGCGCCTTGAGCGCGCCCATCGGGTCGCGGGGATCGAACGCGGGCTTGCCGGTGAGCGCCAGGTACAGCACCGCGCCGAGGCCGTACAGGTCGGAACGCGGGTCGGCTCGGTTGCCCGCGTACACCTCGGGCGCCGCGTACCCCGCCGTGCCGAGCAGCCCGGTGGACCGGCCGCCGCCGAGCACCCGCGACAGCCCGAAGTCGGTCAGCACCGAGTCCTCGACCCGATCGCCGACCAGCACGTTGTTCGCGGTCACGTCGCGGTGGAGCACCCCCGCCCGGTGCGCGTCGGCGAGCGCCGTGGCCACCCGGATCCCGAGCGCGCGCACCTCGGCCGGCGTCATCGGCCCGTTCGCCGCCACGCGCTCGGTCAACGTCTGCCCGGGGTGGAACGGCATCGACAGCGCCCACACCCCGTCGAGCTCGTGCAGGTCGTGCGGGCCGAGCGCCGCCGCCGACCGCAGTACGGACGCGGCCTGCACCTCGCGCCGGAGCCGGCGCCGGGTGTCCGGATCGGCGGCGAGGTGGGGGTGCACGAGCTTCAGCGCGACCCGCTCACCGCGGAGC
>JBEBJC010000715.1:0-4640 GCA_040080105.1 Myxococcota bacterium | reverse complement strand
GCCCTCCCCGCTGCTCGCCAGCCGCAGCTCGACCAGCCGGTCCACCAGCTCCGCCGGCGCGGTGGTCCCGGCCGAGGCGCACACCTGCTCCCACTCGTCGAGGGACACCTCCTGCCCGAGCACCGCCGCCAGCTCGAGCGGCACGGTGAACGCCGGCGCCTGGGCCAACAGCCGGGCCACCCGGCCGGCCCACACCTCGGTCAGCGAAGCCGGCAGCGCCCGCTCGGGGTCCCGCAGCCGGAAGCCGCCGGTGCTGGCCTCGAGCCGCTGTTGCTCCACCCAGTCGGCCAGCACCTGCACCAGGAACAGCGGGTTGCCGCCGGTCCGGTCGGCCACTGCCGACGACAGCGCGGGGTCGAGCCCGAGGAGCCCGTGCACCAGCTCGGCCCGATCCGCGGCGGGCAAGGGCCCCACGTCGAGGCGCCGGGCGCCGGGGGAGGCCTCGAGGCGCTCGATCCACCCGCGCTCGTCCGGACGCACGTCGAGCGCCTCCTCCCGCACGGTCGCGACGATCAACACCGGTCCTGGGCGACTCGCGAGATCGGCCAACCAGTTCAGCGTGTCGAGCCCCCACTGGACGTCGTCGGCCCACACCACCCGCGCCCGGTCCGCCGGGTGGATCAGCGCGCGCGCCACCGCGTGCCGGCCGGCGCCGAGCCCCTCACCTTCCCCGCGGGCCCACTGGGTCACCCGCGCCGCGGGCAGGTCGTCGAACCCGCTCCGGGCGAGCTCGCGCTCGACCCTGGCTTCGACTTGGGCCCGGTCCCCGAGCCACGCCCGCACCGCGCGCCGAACGAGCCCGAGCAGGCCGTCCTGCGGGCCCCCGATCGGGTTGTGGGTGATGCGGGCCGCGTCGGCCATCCCGGTCGCGTGGGCCTCGTGGCACAGCCACTCCGCGAGGCGCGACTTCCCGCACCCGGCCGCCCCGCGCAGCACGACCACCCGGGGCTCGCCGGTGGCCCGCACCTGCGACAGCGCGTCCCACAGCACCTCTCGCTCGGCGCGCCGCCCGACCAACGGGATCGCCCGCAGCCCGAACAGCGACAGCCCGGGCGGGCGTGGATCGACGGGATCATCGGGGAGCTCGCGCGTGGGTGGCGGTGCGGCGCCCCACGCCGGCACCGCGGTGTGCTCGAGCAGCGCCCCGGCAGCGTCGGCGGCGCGCGGGCACCGCCGCGCGAGGGAGGGCTCGAGCAGCCACCGCAGCCACGCCTCCACGAACGACGGGACCTCGAACCGAGGCACGAACACCGGCAACGAGCGCTCCCGGCCCGTCCACGGCGCCGCCCCGCGCATCGGGAACGGCTCGTGGCCGGTGACGATCCGCCACCCGAGCCCACCGAGCGCGAACAGGTCGGTCCACGGCCCGATGTCGGCCCCGGTCGGGTCGAACTGCTCGGGCGCCATGTGGCTCGGCGTCCCTCCGCCCGCCACCGCGCCCACCTGCTCCAGCACGTGCGCCAACCCGAAGTCGGTGAGACGGACCCCCGGTCGCTCGCCGCCCACCAGCACGTTGTCGAGCTTCAGGTCGCGGTGGACGATGCCGCGGGCGTGCGCGTGCCCGAGGGCGTCGAGCAGCTCGAGCAGGACTTGCCGCGCGTCGGGCCAGCGGTCGGGCAGCCGATCGCGCAGCGTGCCGTCGGCGAGCTCGAGCGCGAGCCACGGCGTGCCTGGCGCGAGCTTGCCGCCGGTGCGCCGAGCGGTGGCCCGGTCCACCACCCCGTGGTCGTGGATCCACACCACGTGAGGGTGGCGCAGGCCGGCGACCGCGCGGATCTCGGCGCGCACGGCGCGGAGCATCTGCTCGTCCCGCGCCGAGGACGGGCTCAACACCTTGATCGCCACCGGTACGCCGGACGCGTGGCGGCCGCGCCACACCTGGCCCGCGCCCCCGTCGGCGATGCGCTCGTACAGCTCGAACGGAGGTGGGTCCACCTCGGGAGACTACCCTGGTTCGACCTCGGTTCGACCCCCGCTCCGGTTACCGGCGGTCCACTTCGCGCGCGAGCCACTGCCTCGGGTCCGACCCGGGGAGCAGCTCCAGCGCGCCACACCGCCGCTCCGCCTCGGCCCGCGCCGCCTCCGCGGCCGGGTCGCCCCGCGCGGCGGCAACGATGGCGCGGATCGCCGCCCGGCGGGCCTCGCCGTATCGACCCCGCGGATCGCGCGCCGCCGCGCGCTCGAGCCACACCTCGTCGCGCTCGAGCACCGCCCGCAGCTCGTGCAGCTCGGCCTCGATCTCCGCGTACCCCCCGGCGACCGCGTGCCGGGTGCCCTCCTCGACCGCAGACCGCGCCGCCCGCGCCCGACCTGCGTGGGTGTGGGCCTCGGCCAGCGTCAACCACGCGAACGCGGCCTCGTACGACGGGAACCGCTCCTCGTCCGACTCCGGCGACGCGAGTCCGACCGCGTCGTCGGGGCGGCCCTGTAGGGTCCAGATCCGCGCGAGCAGGCAGCGGGCGGTCGAGGCCCCGGAGCGGTCGCCGGTGCGGACGTACAGCTCGCGCCCGTCCTCCATCACCCCCTCCGCGCGATCGAGGTCCCCGCGCAGCCACAGGTGAGTGGCGAGGTGGGCGCACAGGTTCGCCTCGGCCCGCACCCAGCCGAGCCCGCGGGCCGAGGCGAGCGCTCGCTCCAGGTGCTCCAGACCGACGACCCAATCCGCTTCGTACGCATACTTTCGTCGAGTGATCAGCCCGAGGGTCCCGATCTCCACCACCGGGTCTCCGGCGCGTCGGCCGAGGCGAGCGGCCTCGACGAACAGCTCCAGCGCCGCGTCCGGCCGCGGGTGGGCCACCCCACACGACGCGAGCCACCGCGCCCGGTGACCCGCCGCCGTGGCGTCGGCCTCCACCGCCACCAGCAGCTCCAACGCCCGATCCCGCTCGCCCGCTCGACGGTGCGAGTTCGAGATCAGGTCGGTGGCCTGCCAACGGTCCGCCGGGTCGGTCGACAGCCCGAGGGCCTCGACCGCGAGCGCGCGTGCCCCCTCCAGGTCTGCCGCATCGAGCCGCAACGACGCCCACGATCGCAGCAACGCGAGCCGCTGCGGCAGGGCCACCGCGGCGCGGTCGATCCCCATCAGCCGGGCGAGGAGCGCTTCGGCCGGAGCGCCCCCGCCGCGCGCGAGCCACACGAGGCCGGTCAGGCACGCGGCGGCGACCGACGGCTCGGTCGGCTCGGACGCGTCCACCGCCGCCCACAGGTCCGCGGACGCCTCCCGCAGGGCGGTGGACAGCGCGCGGTCCCCGCGGGCCCGGTCGAGCGTCGCCGGGTCGCACAGCCCCGCGAACCACCGCGCGTGGGCGAGCCCGGCTCCTGGAGCGAGCCCGGAGTCCTGCCGGGCGCGCTCGCGCACCACCGCGTACAGCTGCAGCCGCCCGTCGCCCTGCCGACGGACGAGCGACCGGTCGACCAGGACCTCGAGGCCGTCCATCGCGGCCGACGGGGCGAGGTCCGCGACCGCTGCGGCGGCGGTCAGGTCGAACGACGACTCGAACACCGCGAGGTGTGCCAGCAACGCCCGGTCGCGCACGGGCAGCAGGTGGAACGAGCGCTCGAGCTGCTGCGCCATCGACGGCCCGCCCGCCGACCCGAGGACGGCCAGCGGCGAGCGCAACAACGGCCCGAGCGCGTCCGCCCCGAGCACCGACAGCCGGCCGGCAGCGAGCTCGATCGCCAGCGGCAGGCGATCGATCAGCGCGACCCACGCGCGCACGTCGTCCGGGTGGATCGAGGTCGCCGGGTCGCGGGCGCGCGCCCGGGCGACGAACAGCGCCACGGCGGCGGACTCCTCGAGCGGACCCAGCGGGAACCGTTGCTCCGCCGGGCTCCCCAGCGGGGTCCGGCTGGTGGCGACCACCCGCAGCTCCGGCGCCTCGGCGAGCCACCCCGCCACCCGCTCGGCCACCGCCGCGACCGAGCCCTCACACTCGTCGATCACCAACACCAGCGGTCCCTCGCGCCGCAGGGCCGCGCCGACGGCGATCGCCTCACCCACGCCCAGCGCCGCCCGCACCCGTCGGTCGAGCTCGCGCGGCTCACCGCTGCACGCGCCGGACACCTGGACCACCGGCCGGGCCAGCCGGGGGAGCACCTCGCCCACCAGCCGGCTCTTGCCGACCCCGCCGGGCCCGAGCACGGTGACCCAGCGGCAGGTGTCGATCGACCGGTGAAGCTCGACGAGCTCGGCGTCGCGGCCGTGCAGAGGTCCCCCGAGCGGCGCGGCCGGCCGCTCGCGCGTGATCCCGTCGAGGCGGACGCCGAGGCCGTACACGGTCACCAGGTGGGCCGGGCCGTCGGGCGCCTCGAGCTTCCCCCGCAGCCGCGCGCACGTGGTGTCGATGGTGCGGGTGCGCACGGCCGCGGCGTACCCCCACACCTCGCGCAGCAGCTCCTCCCGCGGCACGATCTCCCCCGGCGTGCGCGCGAGGTACTGCAGCAGGCGGACCTCGGTGGGGCTCAGCGCCCACCGCTCCCCGCCGTCGGCCACCACGACCGCGGCGCGCAGGTCCACCCGCCGTTGGGACAGCCGGAACTCCATCGCCGACACAATAGCCGCGACCGGCAGGCGCCCGGCTACACTCCCCTCGGGCACGTGCGGAGGCGGGATGCGGAACGGGCTCGTCGGGATCCTGTTC